>JAZOLP010000144.1:0-4008 GCA_045653225.1 Bacilli bacterium | reverse complement strand
TAGAAGGAGAATAGTATGAAAGAAAAATATTATATTGAAATTGTATTAACTAACGAAAAAACAATTAAACTTTGTTTAGATAGTAAATTTGCTCCTAAAAGCGTAGCAAATTTTGTTGAATTAGTTGAAAAAAAATACTTTGATGGAGTCATTTTTCATAGAATTATAAAGGATTTTATGATTCAAACAGGTGGTTATAAAATTAATGAAAACAATGAATTATATGAATGTGATGAAATTCCTTCTATTGAAGGTGAATTTGCAAGTAATGGTCATCCTGAAAATACTTTAAGTCATGATTTAGGGGTAATTTCGATGGCAAGAACTAGCATCAAAAATTCTGCAACTTCTCAATTTTTTATTTGTGCTGCAAAATGTACATGGCTAGATGGAGAATATGCTGCTTTTGGTTATTGTATTGATGAAGAAAGTAAAAAAGTAGTTTTAGAAGTTTCTAATGTTCAAACTTATCGCGCTCATCCATCATTTACAGACTTTCCATGTGAATTGATTGGCATTAAAACTATTAATTTTATTGAGGAATAAGTATGAAAAAGTTATTTTTATTAATTGTTTGTTTAGGTGTACTTCTTGCTGGTACAAGTTGTAAAAAAGAATTTGATGAAACTCGTACAGATGATATTTATGTTCAAATCGTTTTAAGTGATAATCGTAAAATTAATTTAGAATTATATTATGATAAAGCTCCTAAAACTGTAAAAAATTTTATTAAACTTGTTGAAAATGGATACTATGAAGATACTATTTTCCATCGTGTAATTGAAGATTTTATGATTCAAGGTGGCGGTTATATTATGAGTGATGGTAAAGTTAAATCTAAAGGTTCTGCATCTACTATTAAAGGTGAATTTGCAAACAATGGGTATAAGAAAAATACTATTAAACATGTTGCTGGGGTTATTTCAATGGCTCGTTCAAAAGACTATAATTCAGCATCATCACAATTTTTTATTTGTTCTACAACTTATCCTTCACTAGATGGTAATTATGCAGCTTTTGGGAGAACTACTGACAATAAATCTAAAAATGTAGTTATAAGTATTTCTAAAGTAAAGACATATCAATATAGTAGTTCATTTGCTGATATGCCAGAGGTTCCTATAACAATTAAAACTGTTAAGTTATCTAATTCTAAATTCTAGGAGTATTTTATGAACGATTTTGTATTTTATTCACCAACTAAAGTTTATTTTGGTAAAAATAAGGAAGAAAATATTGGTGAGATAATTAAAGAATATAATTTTTCTAAAGTATTATTAGTTTATGGAATGTCATCTATTAAAAAAATAGGTTTATATGATAAAGTTGTAAATAGTTTAAATAAATATGATATTTCATATGTAGAGTTATGTGGAGTTGAACCCAATCCTAAATTATCCAAAGTTAAAGAAGGTATTGCTTTAATTAAAGAAAATCCTGTAGATTTAATTTTAGCAGTTGGTGGTGGCAGTGTAATTGATACTGCGAAAGCAATAGCATGTGGTTATTATTTAGAAGAAGATCCATGGTGCTTAAATGCTCATACTGTAACTCCTTCTAAAGCTCTTCCTATTGGTACTATTTTAACTATTAGTGCTGCAGGTAGTGAACTAAGTAATTCGTGTGTTATAACTAATGATGATACAGCTGTTAAAAGCGGTTTTAATAGTGATTTAATTAGACCACTGTTTTCTATTTTAAATCCTGAATTAACTTATACTGTTTCTAAATACCAAACAGCTTGTGGTATTGTTGATATATTAATGCACACACTAGAAAGATTTTTAAATGATGCTGAATCGACATATTTTGCTGATGAAGTTGCTATTGGTATTATGCGAACTGTATTAGAAAATGGGAAAAAAGCTATTTCAAATCCTTATGACTATGATGCTAGAGCTCAATTAATGTTAGCAAGTAGTTTTTCACATAATGGTTTAACAGGATTAGGTGGAAATTTTTACTTTACTGTTCATAAGTTAGAACATGAAATCAGTGGTACTTTCGACGAAGTAGCTCATGCTGCTGGATTAAGCGCTTTATATTCTGGTTGGGCTTTAACTGTTTATGATAAACTACCACATAAATTCGCAATGTTTTCAAGAAGAGTGTTAGATATAAATATTGATGATGACAATGAATGTGCTTTAAAAGGAATTTTTGAGCTAAAAAAATATTTTGAAGATATAAAAATGCCGGTTTCCTTAAGTGAATTAAATATTAAAGAAGAAGATCATTTACCTATGGCTTTAAGAATTACTAAAAATAATACTTTTTTAGTTCCAGGTTTTGTTAAACTAGATTTAAATTTAGTCTTACAAATATTTGAAAAAATAAAATAATTGAAATCTTTTGACAATTTAAGAAAAATATGATAAAATAATAATGATTTATAAGAGAGGTATCAAATATGGGAAAAATTAAGTATTGTCCAATTTGTCGTAAACAATGCGATATTAATCAACAAACTTGTGAATGTGGTTATGAATTTGTTAAAGTTGAACAACAAATTGATGCTACTGTTCAAAGTTCTAATACTAGAGTTATTGTTGATAACAAACCTTTATGGTTATGGTCTTTTTTAGCTTTTATTACTTTATCTATTTATGGATTTGTTTTATATGCTAAATTTAAAGAAGATTATCCAGCTCGCTCAAAATCAGCTCTAAGAGGTTGTATTTCATTTTTTATAACATTAGGTGTAGTACTTCTAATTTATCTATTTTATTTGATTTTAAAGTCTCGAGGTAAGATTGTTTAATTAGTGTTAAACGCTTGCATTTATTATAAATTTATAGTATAATAATAGAGATTTAATCAGGAGGATTTATAAAAATGCGTATCAATATTTTATTAAGATGTACTGAATGTAGGGAAGAAAATTATTTAAGTCAAAAGAATAAGAGAAAAACTCCAGATCGTTTAGAACAAAAGAAATATTGCCCTAAATGTAAGAAAGTGACTATTCATAAAGAAAAAACTAAGAAATAAGTCAAATCTACTACAAGTAAAAACCCGCAAGGGTTTTTTTCTTTTTATTTGTAATTGAATTAAATAATTTAATATTGAAAATTCATCAAATTTCTTATAATTAATTGTGTATTATATTATAAGAGGTTAATAATATGCCGAAGATAAAAAAAGAACCATATGATAATACAAAGAAAAAGAATTTATTTTTTTATGAAATATTAGGTATCGTTATTGCGGTACTATCTTTTTTTGCAATTGCAAAACTTGGAGCTTTTGGTTTTTATTTATTTTTGATAGTAAAATTATTATTTGGAGATTGGGCTTTCTTATTTATAATCATTGGTATATTATCTGGGTGTTATTTTTTAATGGTGCATGATCATTTACCTATTTCTTCACTTAGAATTATCGGAATAAGTTTTATCTTTATCAGTTTAATTATGTTATCTCATTTTTCAATGCATAATTATATTAAACAATATTCTACCGATTATTTTCCTGTTACTCTTAATTTGTATTTTGATTATTTTAAAAGTGGCAATGATACTGCAATCACTGGTGGTGGAGTGATTGGTATGTTAATTTTTTATGGTGTATTTTATTTATTATCTATTCCTGGAGTTATAATTTTATCTTTTATTTTCATAATATTAGGTATTAGTTTTATTTCTAAAAAAACTTTATATGAGTTTTTTAAAATGACGTTTAAGTTTATCAAGTTTATTTTTGTTAAAATTATTTTAATAATTAAAAAATCTAAATCATTTATAAAAGAAGTTAACAAAGAATATTATCAAGTTAATTATAAGAAAATAAAATCTAGTTTTATTAAGAAACAACAAATTAATGATCCTTTAACATCAACTGTCGCAGAAGAAGTAGTAAAAGATGTTAAAATTATATTAAATCGTTTAAATTTATATCACTATCAAGTTGAATATTATTTAACTCCTCATTTAATTGTTATAGAAATCAAAAGTTTTTTATCGATTAATTATAATATTTTAGAAAATGAATTATCAAAATGTTTAACAA
>JAZOLP010000143.1:0-8161 GCA_045653225.1 Bacilli bacterium | reverse complement strand
CTAAATTTATTATAAATTTAATTACTTTAATTGTTGGATGTTACTTATATTCACAAGTACTTAGCTTATTTATAGAAATTGTAGCCGGTAATAACATTAATAGTTTATTTACTAGTGAATCAATTAATTTTATTGTAAATTTAAAAAGATATTTAGTACCAACAACATTTTTATCTGATTTAGTTTTTGCAGGATCGAAAAAAATGTTACTACCTTATATGGGTATAGCTGGTGGTATTTTTATCTTTGGTTTAAGTATTGTAATATTCTTATTTAACTATATTAGAAATGTCTCAATCAATAAAGACCATAAAGTCAAAGAAAAGAAATTCAAAGAAGTTCCAATTTGGAAGTGTTTAATGAAAAAAGAAATAATCTTATTATCAAAAAATTCTGAATATACATTCTCTTTTACTGGCCTTTTAATTATTCAACCATTTCTTGCATTCTTAGTTATTAAAGCATTAAATACAATATTTTCTTCAGGTGTATTTTCATATTATATTTCGATGGTTCCAAACTTTGTTCCACTTATGGATATGCTAATCTTAATGCTTTTTTCTGCAATTATTAGCCAAGGGGCTAATTCCTATATCCAAATGGAAAAAAGAACTATTAAAATCATGAAAACAATACCTGTTAAATATTCAACTCAATTATTAATAAAGGTAAGTATTCCTTATTTACTTTCATTTATTTCATTAGCATTAACATTATTAGTGCTATTGATAAGTGGATCTATTAATGGTCTTACATTTGTTTTTGGAGTTATTTTAGTTGGATTATTCTTACTTTTATTTGACATTATTTCATTAAAAGAAGAACTATCAATTAGAAATCATGAACCAAGAAGTACAACAGTATCTAACCTATACTCTTACTTATTCCCATTTGGTTTCTTTATTATAACTGCACTTCTTTCTTATATTAAGCTGCCTCTAATTGTAGCTTATGTAATGGGATTAATATTAGTTCTTGCAATAGGCATCCCATACACATTAAAATTAAGAAAGAATATGTCTAATTTATTTATGGAATTGGATGTGATTAACTAATGAAAAAGAATTTAATTATTTTACTTTTAATTCCATTTTTAATCGCTTTATTAGGTGTTGTTACACTAAATACAACATTTAAATATATAGATAACGATATATTATCAATAGAATGGGACTATGATGATATTGAAGCGTTTAAAATCAGCGATGGTTTATATCCTTTAGAAGCTAAGGGAGTTAATGAAAAAAATTATCCAGCTGGTGCTGGAAATCAATTAACGTGGACTGTAACAAATGAAGATTCAACTGATGAAACAGTCTATGCAGAAATAATTAAACAAGGTAATAATTATTTCTTAAAAACATACCTTGAAGGTAATGTTATTATTACATGTTCAAACGAAAAAGGTAATGTCTTTAGATCAATGAATGCTATTATTTATAAAAATGGTGCAATTATTGTTCAAACTGATATTAGGAGTTCTCAAAATAATGTAGATCCAGTTATCTACTATGGTCAATATGATCTAGATGGTAATAAAAAAACTAAAGCTACTATTGATTTAGATATTACAGTTATTCCTGAAAGTTATAAAGAAAGCTTAAAAGTAGAATCAATTACTGATAATATCGAATTTGATTTAACAAATGAAAAAATTAATATTTTAGATAAAGGTGATGCAAGTCTTGTTTTATCAATTGATGATGATGCTGTTGCAAAACCATTCGAATTTAAATTTAATGTTGTAGAAAATGGTATTAATGTTTATTCCTATAATGATTTACTTGCATGTACAAATAAATCAACAAATGGTGAAATAGTAGTTTTAAGAAAATCATTTGAATCATTAGACAATGCATATGTTTATAATGAACATGGAAACCTAGTTTTAGATGGAGCAGGTAAACCAGTGTTAAAGTCAAATAATGTTGAATGTTTCGGTAATTATGATGTAAGAACTGAGTTATTTAATTTCAGTAATGAAATATATTCATTTAAAACAACATATAATTATGAATATATTAGACAATGGAATGAATATATGGCTAAAGTTGGTAGTAAAAATACTATATCTACTGCTGTTAAAGCTGGTTTAAGAGTTCAAAAAGATTTTTATGGTAATGGTTATACAATAAATATGCATAATTTAACTTATCCATCATCTGTTATTGAAACTACTGATGATCAAGGTAACATAGTAAAAGTTCCTTATCTTGCAAACAGTGACTTATTTAGAGGACCACTTCCATTCTATACTTTAGGTGATCATAATAATATGCCTTTAGTTGAAGCTTATGGTCAAGACAATGTTGGAATGTATTTAAATAGTGATAATATAACATTAAATGATTTAAATATTAAAAACTGTGATTTTGGTAATATGTTATCTAATCTTGATACTACTGGTACAGTAGTAGAAGTAAATGGTGATAATATTACAATTAAGAATTCAAGAATGTCTAATGGTAAAACAGTTCTAAGAAGTTTCTCATCAAATAATTTATTAATTGATAATTCAATGTTATCAAACTCAAGAAACTTCTTGATTTCAACAGGTTCAAATGAATATGTTCCATTAAATGAAACTAAAGAATATGAATTCATAAATTTAGATGGTTCTGTAACAAAATCAAAAATTAATGATTTTATGACAACTGAAAAAGAAGGAGATTCACTACTAAATAAGTATATTCTTGCGAATTTTGATTCAAAAGATGCAATGAAAAAATCTCTTTTATCAATGCAAAAAGCATTTAATAATGAAGAAGTTATTAAAGATAACTATAAAGGTAGTATGACTATTAATGATACATTATTCTATCGTAGTGGTATTGCTTCAATTGCTCTTGAATCTATGTTTAATGGGCCATTCTTAAATTCAGCTATTCCATCCGAAGTTACAATGATTTTAGGTAGTTTATCTACTCAAGATGGTAGACCTTTAGATGGCTTTAAAGCTACTAACGTTGCAGGTGTAAGTTATCCTGTAACAGTTGATATTACTGGAAATACAAAATTTTATGATTATAAAGATGTAAATGATGTTGATATTGATGGCTTAATAAAAGAAAATATTTCAGCATTTGCAGCATCGGTAGATCCATCACTTAGTGAACAATTAGAAATTAATATAGATAAGATTTTCCCTATTAAAACATATTTAACACAAGCTGCTAGAGCAAATGGTGATTTATATGCTAAAGATGGTAAAACATATATTAATATACCTGTTGCTTACTATGGAGGCGGATTAAACTTATCTAAAGTTACTTATTCAAAAGAAGTAATGGATGGTAATGTTGATAAAAAGCTTACAATAGATTTGTTAGATTCATATTTAAATCTTGAAAAAGGTAGTGGTATGACAATGTTTAAAAACATGATGTTAAAATCAGTAACTATTGTTACTGGCTATGAACCATTCTACTTTGAATGTATCAAAGGTAATGGTTATTTATATGGTGAAACACCTAATGTTTCTGATTTAATTCAAAATGATAAAGGTGGAAAATCAGACAATGAAATTTAATTTTAAATTATTATTAATCTAAGTATTAAGTTTTTGTTTCTTACTTACAGGTTGTGGTGCATTCTTTGGTGAAGAAGAAAGTCTTCAAATAGAATCGCTAGAAACTAAAGTATTAGAAAATGGTGATACTGAAGTTACAATTAAGTATACAAATGAAGAAGTAAAACCTACAGTATTCATTGTTCCAAAAGGTGATGATGGTGCTCAAGGTAACGGAATTAAAACTTTTGATACTTATAAGAGTGAAGACGGAAAAAGTACAGTAGTTCATATTGAATTTACATACGATTCTAATCCAGTAGAATTTAATATTCCAAATGGTGTTTCAATTGAAACAATTGAAACAAAGAAAAATGAGGAAACTGGAGAAACTTTACTTACTGTAGTTTACTCTGATGGTTCTAAATCTGATCCAATATCAGTACCAAAAGGTGAAAAAGGTGATAAGGGTATTTCAATTACAGGTATTACTCAAAAAATTAATCGTGATAATAGTGTTACTTTAACTATTGAAATGTCAGAAGGAGATCCTGTAAAAGTTGAAATTCCTGCACCTGTTGATGGTAAAGATGGTCGTGGTATCCAAGAAATCGTATCAATCCCTAATGGTGATAAATACGTAATGACTATTAAGTTTTCTGATGATACTACTCAAGAATTAGAATTCGCAAGACCAAATAGATGGTTCTCAGAAAGTTCCGGTCCAAAATTAGAAGATGGTATTAATGGTGACTTATGGTATGACCTAGCACATCAAATTATTTATGTAAAACAAAATAACAAATGGAATATGGTAATGAACTTCAATAATGTTGTTGATTTAACATATGAAGTAACATTTGATTTAAATGATTCTTCAACAGAACCTGCAAATATGCCTGCAGGAAGTTTAATTACTTACCAAATCGAATGTGGAACATATTTTTCTGCAAGTGGATATCAAATCCCAGTTCCAACTCGTGATGGTTATACATTTAAAGGTTGGTATACTGTAAAAGTACCAACAATCGTAAATGGTGTATTTACAGATCTTACACCTGTACAAGCTGATTTAATTTTATATGCAGCTTGGGAAAAAAATAATTAATTAATTTAAAAGAAAGGAGAGCCCAATGCTTACAAGAGGAAAAGTCTTATTATTAACAATCCTATGTTTACTATCATTAGTAAGCATTGGGTTTGCTTCTTGGACAATAACAGAAAGCGATGAAGAAATCGTTTATGGTTCAATGCATACAGATAATGTAATAAATAGTGCTGAATTTATTCAATTAGATACGACTAGAGGAGAATTGAATGAAGAATTAAGTTCTGATAGTAACAAAGTTTACAAAGGTTATACATCATTTAATTATTTTGAATATGGTTATTTAGATGAAAATGGAGTTACTACATCAACAGCCAATATAAATGTATATTTAAAATTGGATGTAAAAAAATGTCTAAATTTATTTAGTAATGATTCTGATTCTATAAAAGTAAATGTAAAAATTGGATATTCATCTACAGTTAATACATTGTTAAATTTATTTCAAAATAGTACTCCAACCTCTTTAGGGTTTCATACATTTGGCGGTAGTTTACTTGAGGTACCTGAGGGTGTTATTATAAATTATATTGATGTACCAAATCAATATAATTATGAACAATTTTATGTATGTGAATTAGAACTACCTAATCTGTTGACTAATTATCAATCTAATTCAATCTTAAGTATTGATGAAAATGGATATATTTATTTCTCGATAAATTATCAATTAACTGCATCTACAGGTGAATATTTTTATCAAAAAATATTCCAGACTATGTATATGGATGGTTTAGATGTTAATAACTTATTCGAAGTAAGTTTAGTAATATCTAGCTATAATTCTTGAAAATGAGGTGAGATTATTAAAAAGAAAATTATTTATTTATTATTGTTAATACCTTTATTGTTTACAGTTGGATTTTCTTCATGGATAATTATTTATTCTTTTGGTATTACTCCTCATTACTCAAGTAGTCCATTATCAAAATTTTTTGATTTTTCATATGATTATACATATGATGGCTATGAAAAATATCCTGCTGTAAAAGAAGGTGCTGACACAACAGGTATAAATTTTTCATATGAATATCTTGATTTGAATGATCCGGATGCTGTATTAACTTCTGGATGTCCTACAGATGCTAGCAATTATGAGATTATTATTACTGCAACCGGAAATATGGAAGGTACATGTAAAGTAAGATTAAATATTAGTCCTAAAAAGATTAAAACTAAATTAATAGAAATTTCTTATTCTGAAGCATTAAATTACAATTCTACTGACTGTAGATACTGGAATGATTTTGCAGATGAACTTTTAAATGATAAGATAATTTTTACTGATGAAAATGGATCTACTTTAGCTTCAAATTTAAAACCTCTATATCAAATTAAGAGCATGAGTACAGGAGATGCTAATTGTGAATATGTTGATAATAATGATATTGTTATTGGTAGTACATATTTAGTAAAAATAGCATTAATGTCAACTTCAATAAAAAATTATGATTTATACGATTATGAAACTTATTACTCTACAGGTAAAAATACTTATGCTGATACTGGAAGTGCTGTATTAAAATATAAAACTGTTTTGTATAATTCTCAATATTATACTATTGAAGATGTAATCACTAAATCTGGAGATTTAGTCGTTGTTGGAGATAGTACTAAAACAATTTTTACATCTTTTACAAGTTTTAATTATTATACTAAATTCACTGATAATAAATTAACTTATAGTTTAAATAGTGGTACTAATCTGTGGATTACATATGATGGGACAAAAACTTTAAAAGATACTTCTACTACACAATCACAAGTTTATTCATGCTTATTTATCCCAAATAATGTTGTTTTAAATGCTAACGGCACAATTAATGTTTGTGGTGCATATAAAAAAATGACTCATGAAGTTTTCCAAAGAGGAGTTTTGTTTAATAATGGTACTATAAATTTAAATGGAACTTTATACTCTTATGGTTTCACTAAAGGTTCAGGAATAATTAATGCAAATTCTTCAAGTAAAGTTTATGATTTTATGAGATTTTATAATTATGCAAATTCTGGTGGGATAACTTATAGTTTGAATAATGCAAAGATATTCCCGCTATCTGTTTATAGTATGCACAATATTTCATGTAAAACCAAAATATCACATGATTCAATTTATTATGTATCCTATGATGTGGAAATTTCAATAGTTGATATTAGTGGCGATTTAGTAATTGTTGGAGATGGTGGCTTATTTGAACTCTCTGATGGCTATTTAATTAAAAGTGTTGAAGATACAACTGGAAACTTTTTTGAAAAAAATGCTGATTTAAAGTATCATTATGATAAATCGAATCAAGATGTAACTCAAAGGGATGTTTTAGAAATATACGGCACTTTTTTTGATAATGTTGTAAGTATTCAGAAAAATAATCAAGGTATAAAAACAGGCAAAGATTATGCCATGCCTATTGGTTTTATGAAAATATCGTTAAAAAATGATGGAAAAGGGAATGTAGGCAATGGTACTTTACAATCGAACTCCTATAAATTTTTACCAGGTTCAGTTTTAACTATTGATGAGGAAGTTACTTTAACCATAGCATCTGGTGTAAATGTTATATTTTACGATCAAACATATGAACAAAATCTAACTGGTGCGCATGGTGCCACAGTTAGTTATTATAATAAGCATACTGCATGGTATAATCAGACTAAATTTCCCGTTGATTCTCAATTTATAGTTAATGGTAACTTAATTTCATACGGTAATTTAGGAGGTTACATTCAAACAGAATCAACAACTGGTTTTATTCAATTATCTAACACGTCAGCTCAATTAAAAAGACTAACCGGAGAGGATTATGGTAGTGGTTCATTTGATAGCGTTACAGTTCTTGGTGGTGGAAGCACAGCAAAGACAGTTACAGATACTATTTATGCAACAGGATTTATAGATACTACTGACAATGCTAAATTTAATTCAACTGTTTACATAAGTCAATATGGTGATAATTATTATTGGACTAGTGCTACTTCTGCAGAAAAATTTATTATTAATTTTTATGATGAAGATAATACTTTGTTGTCATCTAAAACAGTATATGTTCTAGAACCAATTAATGGAGAGTATATTTATGAAATTAGTGGACTAGAATTTTTACCATCAAAAAATTATTATTGTTTTGATAATTGGTCTTTATCAAATGGCGAAATTTTATCTGATGAGAATAATAAATTAATATATGAAGTTCCTGATACTCCAGTTGCACATGATCCTACATCTATAGACTTATATGCAAATTGGATTCCGTTTCAATATAACTTTGATTTTATTGGAATGTATATAGACCCTTTAACTTCTGAAAATATTATTTTATCTGAATCAGATGGATTTAAACTAAAAAACTTTGTTAATGTAACATTTACATATGATGATATTTTAAATAGTAATATATCGCTTCCATTTACTGCGGAATATTTAAATTGCGATTTTAATGGTTGGTACATTACTGCAAATTCGGAAACAATTTTAATTAATAATCAATTATCTCTTGATGACTTTTTAAAATTTTCTACTTTAGACTTAAAAGAAAATATAGATGATA
>JAZOLP010000142.1:0-3303 GCA_045653225.1 Bacilli bacterium | reverse complement strand
ACTATGGTGCAAGTGGATTCTATTCTGATGTTTTTGGAGAAGTAACTACAGCATTTAATTATGATTTATATCTAGAAAACTTATGTAAGAGAGAAGAATATAAAGACTTCTGTAGATATATTGATATGAAAGCACAATTTGATGTTGAAAACAATATGCCTGCTACAATGCTTAAAGTAAATATGCGTAATGAAAAATTAGAGCGTATTGGTACTAACGGTGTACACCCTACAATGGAAGGATACCTTCAAATTGGTGATGTATTCTATCGTGCACTTTGCGCTGATATGGAAAAAGAGGCTTAAAAAATGGCCTCTTTGATTATTGCAGTAGTGACAATTTTATTAATAATTCTATCAAGCTTACTACTGCCTCAAATTAAAATTAAAAAAATTAAACTACAAACATATTGGATTGTAGCACTTGTTGGAGCAATTATTTTATTACTTATTAAAGAAGTAACAATATCAGAACTTTATTCACATTTTACAAGTTCAAAGATTGGACCACTTCAAATACTTATTTTATTTATTTCAATGACAATACTTTCAATCTTTTTAGATGAAGTAAACTTCTTTAAGTATCTTGCAACAGTTGTTACTAATCACGTAAAAGGTAAACAAATATATATATTCTTAAGTCTTTATGCATTAACTAGTATTTTAACAGTATTTACATCTAACGATATTATTATTTTAACCTTTACACCATTTATTTGTTATTTTGCACGTCATACAAAGATAAACCCTATCCCATATTTAATTGCAGAATTTATTGCAGCTAATACTTGGAGTATGATGCTAATAATTGGTAATCCCACAAATATATATATTGCAACATCATTTGGTATTGATTTCGTAGAGTATTTTATGAAGATGGCTATACCTACTATTGTTACAGGACTTACTACACTTTTATTAATGTTAATTGTATTTCATAAGAAATTACAAGAACCTATTGTTTTAGAAGAAGAACATACATCTATTAAAAATAAATTTTTACTAATTATCGGATTATTTAATTTGATAACTTGTACAGTAATACTTGCGGTATCATCTTATATTAATATTGAAATGTGGATTGTAACACTTATATTTGCAATTTCATTAATAATATCATCGCTAATTTACGCTTTAGTAAAAAGAGAAAAACCTGTAGAACTTATTAATACATTAAAAAGAGCTCCATGGAATTTAATTCCATTCTTACTTTCAATGTTTACAATTGTATTTGCAGTTACAAAATGTGGTGCACTTAATGTATTAATTAAAGTTTTCGAAAATACTAATTCTAATTTTGCTTATGGTATTGCATCATTCCTTGCTTGTAATTTACTTAATAATATTCCAATGAGTGTATTATTTACTGAAATATTAGAACTTTCTCATGCAAATGTAAATAATATATATACAGTTATTGCAGCAAGTAATATTGGGGCATTCTTAACTCCTATTGGAGCACTAGCTGGAATTATGTGGCTATCTCTTTTAAAGAAACAAAAACTAAAGTTTTCATTTGTTAGTTTTATGGAATATGGAACCATATTTGCAGTACCTGCGATATTAATTGTAATTTTAATGATTACAATTATTTAAAAAAATATATTATTATGTTATACTATATATGAATAAATTTTAAGGAGTAAAACTTATGAAATTAAAAACAGTTAAGGAAATGACTTTAAAAGAAAAACTAGGACAACTAATTTTACCTGGTTTTCATTCAACATATTATGATGATCAAATTAAAACATTAATTGAAGATTATCATGTAGGTAATGTACTTTTATTTACAAGAAACTTTACTAACGCTTTACAAGTAAGAGAACTTACAAAGAAGATTCATGATGAAATCTATAAATCAACTGGTCATTTACCTTTTATTGCAATCGACCAAGAAGGTGGACTTGTAACTAGAATGATGAAAGATGTTACATTTGCACCAGGTCCTATGACTGCATCAGCATCAATTAACGATGCAACATTCTATACAGGACGTATGCTTGCAGAAGATATGATTAGACTTGGAATGAATTTAAACCTAGCACCAAGCCTTGATGTAAATAATAACCCAAATAATCCAGTAATTAACGTAAGAAGTTATTCAGATGACCCTGCTGTTGTTGCAAAATTAGGTAAGAGATTTATTGAAGGTTCACTAGAATATGGTGTACTTGCTTGCGCAAAACATTTCCCTGGACATGGTGACTGTGAAGTAGACTCACATCTTGGACTTCCTATTATTAATTATGATTTAGATAGAATTCATAAAATTGAAATGTATCCATTCATTGAAAATATTAATGTACCCGCAATTATGAGTGCACATATCTTATTCCCTGCATATGACACAGTTCCTGCAACTCTTTCTAAAAAGATTCTTACAAATGTATTAAGAGAAGAACTTGGGTATGAAGGATTAATTCTTACTGACTGTCTTGAAATGAAAGCTATTCAAAACGAATATGGTACAGCAAATGGTGCTTTAATGGCAGTCTTAGCTGGTGCTGATCTTTGTGATATTTCTCATACATTAGAATTCCAATTAAAAGCATTACACCTTTTAGAAGAAGCTGTAAATGATGGAAGACTTCCAATGGAAGAACTTGATAAAAAAGTTGAAAGAATTCTTAAATTTAAAGAAAAAACTCTACCTTATTTAGAAAAATATTTCTATAATCAAGAAATGAAATTTAGTGAAGAAAATAATAAACTTGCACAAGATATTGTTGATAACTCTTTAACAATGGTTAAAGGTAATAATGTAACTTTAACTCCTAATACTTTAGTTATTGCACCTGTTGCGATGGCTAGAACAATCATTGAAGATGAATTTGATGATCGTAACCTTGCTAAAGTATTAAAGAAAGAATTTAAAGACTTAAATGTATTAGAACTAGTTAATACAGATGAATTTAAAAATCAAGTATTAAATGATTTAGATAAATTTGATAATGTAGTAATCTTTAGTTATAATGCAGCAACTTCTCCTAAACAAGTAGAATTTATTAATGCAGTTCTTGCAAAGAAACAAGAAGTTACTGTTATTTCACTAAAAGGACCTATGGACTTTAATAAGTATAATAACTTAAATAACTACTTATGTTTATATGAATATACACCAAATTCAATTAGAACTGTAGTTAAATATTTTAAGAAAGAGCTTACTCCAAAAGGTAAACTTACAATTAAACTATAAAAAAATAATAACCTTACTTTGTATATATATTACAAGGTAAGGTTATTTATTTTGTAAAACCATTTTCTATTGCTTTAATTAAAAGATTTCCAGTTGCAGGATTAG
>JAZOLP010000141.1:0-12027 GCA_045653225.1 Bacilli bacterium | reverse complement strand
CTTCTGAACTTTGTTTATAATCGTTACTACCACTATTTTTTATTAAATCATTAAATTTTAATACTTGTTTTGTATATTTATAGTATGTTTTTTTGATTTTATATTTCAGTATTTTTATTTTAGTTTTTAAATTAAATCTTTTTATACCTGCTGTATCTATCAGAATTAGTTTATCTATATTATCATTTTTTGCTGCATATTCAATTGATACTCTACCACCATAAGAATGCCCAACAATTATAGGTTTTTTAATATTTAATTTAGTTATAAAATCACTTAACAAATCACATAAATTAATTATATCAACATAATGGGTAGGATCATTTGATTTTCCAAACCCAGGTAAATCTATCATATATACAGAGTATTTATGAATTAATTGTTTTTTTATATTATCAAAAGCTTTTAGACTTGATCCCCAACCATGTAGAAATATTATAGGTGGTCCATCCCCTTCTAATTCATAATAAATTCTAATATCTTCATATGTATGATACATAGTTCACCTCTAATTAAATATATGTAAAGAAAATAAAAAAAGAACCTATTTACTAGGTTCTTTTATCCTATAGAATCTTTCATTTCTAATTTAATTAATTGATTTAACTCAACAGCATATTCCATTGGAAGTTCTTTTGCAAAAGGTTCAATGAATCCCATAACAATCATTTCTGTTGCTTGTGCTTCTGTTAAACCTCTACTCATTAAATAAAATAATTGATCTTCGTTTACTTTTGATACTGTTGCTTCATGTTCAATATATGATGAATCATTTTCAACAATATTTGTTGGAATAGTATCTGATGTAGATATATCATCTAAAATGATAGTATCACATTCAATATGTGATTTTGCATTAAATGCGTTTTTAGCATGTCTTACTGTACCACGATAATTTACTTTTCCACCACCACGACAAATAGATTTTGAAATAATTTGACTTGTTGTGTTTGGAGCTAAGTGAATCATTTTTGCTCCTGTATCTTGAACTTGTTCTGCACCAGCAAAAGCAATTGATATTGTTGTTCCTTTTGCACCATCACCTGCTAAAATACAAGCAGGATATTTCATGTTAATTGCAGAACCAATATTACCATCAATCCATTCCATATGACCATGAGCTTTTACTAAAGTACGTTTTGTTACTAAGTTAATGATATTATTAGACCAGTTTTGAACTGTTGAATATCTACAATAACCGTGTTCACCTACAAAAATTTCTACTACAGCAGCATGTAATGAATATTCACTATATTGTGGCGCTGTACAACCTTCAACATAATGAACACTTGCTTCATCATCTACAATTATTAGAGTTCTTTCGAATTGTCCCATTTGTTCAGTGTTAATTCTAAAGTATGATTGAAGTGGCTTTTCTAATTTAACTCCTTTTGGAACATAAATAAATGAACCACCACTCCATACAGCAGTATTTAAAGCAGAGAACATATTATCTGCTGCAGGAACAACTTTAGCAAAATATTCTTTAACTAAATCTGGATATAGTCTAACTGCAGTATCTGTATCACAAAAGATAACACCTTTATCTTCTAATTCTTTTAAAGTATTATGATAAACTACTTCTGATTCAAATTGAGTTGAAACACCAGCAAGATATTTTCTTTCTGCCTCAGGAATACCTAATTTTTCGAAAGTATCTTTAATTGCTTCTGGTACATCATCCCAGTTTTTTTCTGTTTTTTTGCTTGATTTAATATAGTAAATATATTCATCAAAGTTAACACTTGATAAATCAGGTCCAAACTTAGGCCAATTCATTTTAGCAAATTCATTATATGCTTTTAAACGAATATTTAACATCCACTCAGGCTCATTTTTCATCGCAGAAATTTGTCTTACAACTTGTTCTGAAATGCCTTTACCTGTATCAAATACATTTTCAACATCTGTGTGGAAACCATATTTATAATCAGTACCAACTATTTGTTCGTACTTTTCATTTTTATTACTCATCTTCAGTTTCCCCCTCTTCTCCACAAATGATAGCACCTGCAGCACGCCAAGCTAAAGTTGCACATTTTGCGCGTGGTGGATAGTTATGAATATTGACATATACTATTGCATCACCAAGTCTATCTTCATCTTCTGGATAATTACCTTTAATTAATTCATAAAAATCTTCAATGATTTCATTAGCTTCAGTGATATTTTTACCTTTTAATGTTTCGCTCATTACAGAAGCACTAGAACAGCAAATAGCACAACCAGTACCAATATGGCGAACATCTTTAATAATACCATTTTCAATATCTAATTGAACTGTAACATCATCTCCACAAGAAGGATTTTTAACTTTTAATGTTTTATATCCATCAATTAACCCTTTATTTCGTGGATAATTTCTATGATCTTTTAATACTTGATTATATAAATCTGAAATTCCAGCCATATTACCACTCCTTAAAATATTCAGCTGAATCTTTTACAGCTTGAATAAATTTGTCACAATCTTCAAAATCATTATAAATATAAAAACACGCTCTTAAAGTTCCAACTGTATCTAACCATTTAATAATTAATTGTGCACAATGATGACCTGCACGAAGACATATATCTCTTTCATCAAAAATTGTAGATGCATCATGTGGATGAACACCAGTCATGTTAAATGAAATAATGCCAGTTTCGACACTTTTATTATAAATAGTTATTCCATCTATCTTTAATAACTCTTCCATTGTATAATCTAAAAGAGCTTTTTCGTGAAGAGCTATTTTATCATAACCAATATTTTCAATATATTTGATTGCTTCTTTAAAAGCTATTGCTTCAGCAATTGGAGGTGTTCCAGTTTCAAATTTAAATGGAGCGTCTTTCCATGTTGATTCTTCTTTATAAACTTCATCAATCATATCTCCACCAAATTCTACTGGTCGCATATTTTTTAAATGTTTATATTTTCCAAATAAAATACCAAATCCTGTAGGACCAAACATTTTATGAGCTGATAAAGCAAGAAAATCACAATCTAATTCTTTAACATCAACTTTCATATGGGGTACAGATTGAGCAGCATCAACCACAACAACAGCACCAACTTCATGAGCCAATTGAATAATTTCTTTTATAGGAGTTATATATCCCATAACATTAGAAACATGATTTAAAACAACTACTTTAGTTTTTTCTGATAAAACTTTCTTAAAAGCTTCAACAGTAATTCTTCCTTCGCTATCAAGTTCAATAAATTTTAATTTTGCACCTTTAATATTACAAACATTTTGCCATGGAAGAATACATGAGTGGTGTTCAAGTTCAGATGAAATAACTTCATCTCCTTCATTTAAATTATACATACCATAACTTTGAGCTACTAGATTTAAACCGTTTGACGCACCTTTAGTAAATACAACTTCTTTTTCTTTACAATTTAAGAATTTTGCACATACAGTACGTGTTTCTTCGTATTCAGTAGTAGCTTGATAACTTAATTTATATACACCACGATTTACGTTTACTCCATACTTTTCATAGTATTCATCTAATTTATCTATAACACATTTAGGTTTTAAAGAAGTAGCACCACTATCCAAATAAACAAGATTTGGATTATTCACTAGTACCGGAAAATCATTCTTAACGTTTAATAAAACCTTTTTATCTGGATAACTCATCCTTACTCCTCCTTTTATAATTTATTTACAAAATGTTCATAAATTTCTTTTCTTAATTCTTCATCATCAATTTTATCTAATAATGGTTGAACAAAACCAAGAACAATTAATTTTGAAGCTTCTTTTTCATCAAGACCTCTACTCATTAAGTAGAATAAATCTTCTTTACTGATAGAACCAATACTAGCAGCATGGCTCGCTATTACATCATATTCATCAATGTATAAATTTGGCATGGCTTTTATCTTTGCATTTTTAGATAAAGTTAAGCCTTTTGCTTTTTGTCTAACAACACTTTTAGAAGCTCCTTGAATAATTTTAGCATTATTATTTAATACCATTTTAGCTTCATCAACGGCAATAGCATAATTTGAGAAATCACTAATTGTTTCTTTATATAAATGATTAATCATAATATTACTATCTAATGAGGCATTTCCACCTACTAATAATACATTTAAAATATTACAAGTAGCGCCACTTTCATGTAATACAACCGTTTCATTTAAACTTGAATTCTTATCTGTTGTAGCAACATTATAAATGTTTAATATCGCATTTCTTTTAAGATTAGCTTCTAGATTAAATGAACATTCACAAGATCCATCATTAAATACAATAATAGTTTTTTGTTCATTTTCATTTAAAGTATAATTCTTACTACAACAAATATCAGTAATCTTTTCTACTAATACGTTAGCCATTATTCATCACCCTTAATAGATTCTTTTAACGCACAAGTACCTAAAATATTACTATTAATATTTGGACCTTCATCTAAGTCATCCATTCCAAGTTCTTCTTTTAACCAATCGTAACCTTCTTTATCTACTCTTTCCATTAATTCTAAACCACCAGATTTAACAACTACACCATTCATTAAAATATGAACGTGATCTGCTTGAATATAATCTAATAATCTTTCATAGTGAGTAATAATTAATGAACCAAATTCATCTGATTTCATTGCATTAACATTTTCACCAACAATTCTTAACGCATCAACGTCTAAACCTGAGTCAATTTCATCTAAGATAGCAAATTTGGGTTTTAATAATTTCATTTGTAGAATTTCGTTACGTTTCTTTTCTCCACCTGAGAATCCTTCGTTAACATATCTATGTGGTAAGTCTTCACGCATTTTAAGTTCTTCGCAAGCTTTATCTAAAGAACGAATAAATTTTAAAAGAGGTAAAGTTTCTCCTTCTTTAAGTCTCGCATGCATTGCTGTTTTAATAAAGTCTGAGTTTGTAACACCTGTTATTTCACTTGGATATTGCATTGCTAAGAATAAACCTTTACGGCTTCTTTCATCTACACTCATCGCAAGAACATCTTCGCCATCTAATAAAATTTGACCTTGTGTTACTTGATATTTATAATGCCCCATTATAGTAGCAGAAAGTGTAGATTTACCAGTACCATTTGGTCCCATAACTACATGAAACTCACCAGTGTTTAATTCTAAATTAACACCTTTTAAAATTTCTTTTCCTTCAACACTAACATGTAAATCAATAATTTGTAATTTTGACATTCTAAATTGCCTCTACTTTCTTTTTAAACTTATAAATTAGTAAAATATTTCTTATTTAGATTAAATATTCACATAATATTTACATTATATCTCAATATATTATTATACCAAATTTTTACCATTTTATCATCTAATATGGTAAATAAAGTTATTAAAGAAAAAAACTACTGTAGTGATACAAACTACAATAGTTATTTTTTTAATATAATGGTAAGTTGTTCCCAACTTTTAACCAAAGACTTACAATCTTTTGATCCCTTAAAACTATTATTGCGTTGTCTAAGAATTCAACACATTCATCAAAACTATAAGTCTTTCTTTCTCCAATACAAATCCAACCAGTTTTACTGTCATAATAAGTATCTTCTTGTTTATTTACTTGAATATATGTTTTGTTTCTAAGTTCAACACCAATAGTGTTAATTTTTAAAATACCTTTTTGCGAATTTGGAGTCTTTAGCTTCTTTTTTAACCAAATAGATCGAGGAAGCAAACCTTTAACGTTTATTACAGTCTTTGAAGTTGGATCAACTTCTAGACCAGCAAAACCGATTCCAATTGAAATCATAGAAAAATTGGGATCAGGAAATCCAAGTGAACTTTTTTCTATATTATATGAGAATGTTAAAAAGTTTTTTGTATTTTCTTTCTCTACAAAAACTTTAATTTTTTCACTTTCTTCAAACGCTTTATAATGCTTTCTGTGTTGCATGAAATCTACAATTAATTCGGTTTCTTTTTCAAATGATCCAAGCATTTTAGTTTTTTGTTTTTTTGAAAAATAACTATTATACCAACTTGCAACAGGTAATAAAACTAAAACAACTAAGAAACAAATAAATAAACCCCAATTAAAATCTTTTGCTACAATTTTAAGAATAATAACACCAATTACTGCTAAGCCAGAAATAACAGTATTGATTATAGGCGCAACAATATTTGGTTTATTTTTTAATTTATCTGATTTAATATCTTTACTTACATTTAACATGTTTTACTCCTAATATTTACCCCAAATACCTTGATGTATATCTTCTTTACTTTCAATCTTGAAGTTGTAGTTTTCATCTTGGAAGAAAATAATTAAATAATATTTTACAGCAATACCTTTTTCGTATTTCTTTTGTGCATCCTGCATTGATGATGCACCAACAAACCAATAATCAAATTCAAAATATTGTTCTGTTTCAGTATCATCAGGTTTACCCAATAAATCATAAACTTGATCTGGAGTCATACCTACTTTAACTCTTTTAAATGTTTTATCATTAGCTTCACCTTTTGTACATCCACATAAACAAAGTCCTAATAATAATACAATTATAAATAATTTAAATTTTTTCATGTTCTATACCTCTACTTAGTATATATTATATCACATAAATTAACTAATAATCATTTTTAAACAAAAAAAGTTGATAGATTTCTCTATCAACTAATTTATTTTAAATCTTCTTCTGTTATTTCTGTATATTTAGCACTTACAGCTTTATTAACAGCAATAGTTATAATGATTCCTTTAACAGTTTTGCCTTCATCAATTTTAGCTTGAACTTCTTCTAAAGTTTCACAGCCTTTAACTGCAATAACAATACCAGTTGCTAAACCAAGTTTTTCACCTTCAACTAATTTAATAGCTGAATCACCTAAATCATCACATACTTCTGTATATGTTAAAGGATTTCCTTCTTCAGCAGCTTCATTAACTTTGTCAGCATATTTTTGACTAATTTTACCACAACTTGCTAATGATAAACATAATAAAAGTACAGTTACTAATAAACTAATTCTTTTAGTTAATTTCATATTATAATTCCTCCTTTATGTGATTATAATATAGCACCTATAAAGAAAATTTTCAAGATAATAGGTAATAAAAAACACCCTTATTTTAATAAGGGTGTAATTTTATATTAAATAGGAATTATTTTGTGTAATCCATTGATAAGTAACGTTGGTACATTGCATATCTTCTCTTAGCTTCAGCTTTATTAATAGCTAATAATTCTTCAGCTTGAGTAGGGTTGATGTTCTTTAATTGAGCATAACGAGTTTCACCCATTAGATAATCATCATATAAATCCCAGTTTGGTTCTTTAGAGTCAATTTGAAGAGGATTTAGACCTTGTTCAGCACGACGTGGGTCGAAACGAAGAAGTGTCCAATAACCACATTCAACAGCAAGTTTAGCTTCAACTTGTGATTTGCCCATACCTTTCTTCATACCATGGTTGATACATGGAGAGTAAGCGATAACGATTGATGGACCTTTGTAAGCTTCAGCTTCACGCATTGCTTTTAATAATTGAGCTTGGCTAGCACCGTGAGATACATAAGCAACATAAACATGACCATAAGACATTGCAATAGCAGCTAAGTCTTTCTTCTTACCACATTTACCACCAGCTGTGAACTTAGCGATAGAAGCAGTTGGAGATGCTTTAGATGATTGACCACCTGTATTTGAGTAAACTTCTGTATCAAGAACTAAGATATTAATATCTTCTTGGTTAGCGATAACATGGTCTAAACCACCGTAACCGATGTCATAAGCCCATCCGTCACCACCGAATACCCATTGTGAACGTTTAACTAAGTGATCTTTAATAGATAAGATACGTTGAGCAGTTTCACAACCACAAGCTTGTAGAAGTGGAACTAATTTATCAGCAACTTCTCTTGTAACTTGATAATCATCTTTATTAGCAAGCCATGTCTTGAATAATTCTTGAACTTCTTCAGAACATTTGCCTTCAGCAAGAGCTTCTTCCATGATAGTAGCGATTTGAGCACGAAGTGCTAAGTCACCAGTTAACATACCGAAACCGAATTCAGCATTGTCTTCGAATAATGAGTTAGCCCAAGCAGGACCTTGACCTTTAGCATTAGTTGTATATGGAGAAGCAGGGAATGAACCACCATAAATTGAAGAACATCCTGTTGCATTAGCAACTACCATATGATCACCGAATAATTGAGAAATTAATTTAACATATGGAGTTTCACCACATCCACCACAAGCACCAGAGAATTCAAATAATGGTTGAGCAAATTGTGAATTCTTAGGGTTAGCCATCTTATCTACTAATGAATCTTTATAAGAAACATTTTCGAAGAAGTATTTAGCTTCTTCAGCTTGACCAGCTTCAGTAGCAGTTTGGATAGGAACCATCTTAAGAGCTTTAACGCCTTTCTTACCAGGACATGTGTTAACACAAACTTCACAACCTGTACAGTCTAATGTAGAAATTTGAATTGTATATTTTAATCCTTCTAAGCCTTTACCAATAGCAGGAAGTACAACTGTTCCTTCAGGAGCGTTAGCCATTTCTTCTTCAGTAGCAAGGAATGGACGAACTACAGCATGTGGACATGCAAATGCACATTGGTTACATTGAATACAGTTTTCAGAATCCCATTGAGGAACGAAGTTAGCAATTCCACGTTTTTCCCAAGCAGCAGTACCAGCAGGTAATGTACCGTCTTCATAACCATTGAATGCAGAAACAGGTAAATCATAACCTTTAACAGCATTAACTGGATCACAAACGTTTCTTACGAAATCAGGACGATTAGCATCAACTGCAACTACTTCTGGTTCAAGTTTCTTCCATGAAGATTTAACTTTAACTTCAACTAGTGCATCACCACCAGCATCGATTGCTTTGTAGTTTAAATCAACGATAGCTTGACCTTTTTTAGAGTAAGCTTTGAATGCATATTTCTTCATTAATTCTTGAGCTGTTTCATAAGGCATGATTTGTTCATTTAATTTGAAGAATGCAGATTGAAGAATAGTATTTGTTCTACCACCTAGACCGATTTCACGAGCTAAGTTAACAGCATCAATAATATAGAATTTAGCATGTTTTTCAGCTAATTGTTTCTTAAATGAGTTTGGTAAACATTCTTCGATTTCTTTCTTGTTATGAACAGTGTTAAGTAAGAAAGTTCCACCATCTTTAAGAGCAGCTAACATATCATATTTACCAACATATGATTCAAGAGAACATGAAACAAAGTCAGCAGTAGAAACTAGATATGGAGCATTAACTGGTTTAGGACCGAAACGTAAGTGTGAACGAGTTACACCACCAGATTTTTTAGAGTCATATGCGAAGTAAGCTTGAGCATATTGATCAGTATTTTCACCGATGATTTTGATAGTATTTTTGTTAGCACCAACAGTACCATCACTACCAAGACCCCAGAATACAAGTTCTGTAGTACCATCTAATAATTTAACTTCTTTACCAACAGGAATTGATAAGTTAGTAACGTCATCGTTGATACCAACTGTGAAACCATTCCAACCTTTTTTAGCTAAATGAGCATAAACAGCGATCATTTGAGCAGGAGTTGTATCTCTGCTTGATAAACCGAATCTACCACCGATAATGAATGGAGCCTTCTTACCATTGTAAGCTGCGCATACATCTAAGTATAGAGGTTCACCAAGACATCCTGGTTCTTTAGTTCTGTCAAGAACAGCAATTCTCTTAACTGTTTCAGGTAATACTTTGAATAAGTATTCAGTAGCAAATGGACGATATAAGTGAACATTAACGCAACCAACTTTTTTACCTTTAGCATTTAAGTGATCAACAGCTTGTTTTAATGTGTCACATACAGAACCCATAGCAATAACAACATCAGTAGCATCTTCTGCACCATAGTAAACAAATGGAGCATATTCTCTACCAGTTACTTTTGAAATTTCAGCCATGTAAGCAGCTACAGCAGCAGGAACTTCATTGTAGAATTTATTTTGAGCTTCTCTAGTTTGGAAATAAACGTCATCATTTTGAGCTGTACCACGAGTTACAGGGTGTTCAAATGTTAATGTACGTTTACGGAAGTTTTCAACAGCTTCACGATCTAATAATTTTTCGTAAACTTCATAATCCATAACTTCAACTTTTTGAATTTCATGAGAAGTACGGAAACCATCAAAGAAGTGTAAGAAAGGAACACTTGTTTTAATAGCAGAAAGGTGAGCAACACCACCTAAGTCCATAACTTCTTGAACAGAAGATGAAGCAAGCATAGCAAAACCAGTTTGACGACAAGCCATAACGTCTTGGTGATCGCCAAAGATTGATAAGCTTTGTGCAGCTAGAGCACGAGCAGATACATGCATTACACCTGGTAATAATTCACCAGCGATTTTATACATGTTTGGAACTTTTAATAATAAACCTTGAGAGGCAGTAAATGTTGTAGTTAATGCACCAGCTTGTAATGAACCGTGAACTGTACCAGCTGCACCAGCTTCTGATTGCATTTCAACAACTTTAACAGGCATTCCAAAAAGGTTTTTCTTACCTTTTGATGACCATTCTTCTAAATACTCAGCCATAGGTGATGACGGAGTAATAGGGTAGATACCAGCTACTTCAGTAAATGCATAGGCACACCAAGCAGCTGCTTGATTCCCATCCATAGATTGGAAAACTTTTTTAGACATAAATAATTCCTCCTATTTATTTCATACGTATCTATTATATCATATTTTGTCTGTTTTGAAAAGTGATATTACTTATAATTTAAATAATATAAAAATTTTAAATAAAACAGATATTAAAAATAAAAATAAGCACTATTTTAAATAGTGCTTACTTAGTCTTTTTTTGTTTTATTCCATCTACAAAATCTACCTAAAAAACTAACAACAACTCCAGTTGCAAAAGCCAATAAAACTACATATAAAGTAATAGTAAAATCTCCATACATAAGTAAATTTAATAATCTTGAATATTCAGTATAATGGAATGATAAATAGTAATCCATACTAATAAATGAACTAGCAATTATTAACAAGAAAGTTAAACCGCCATTAATTGTGCTATTGATAAATGCTTTAGGATATTTAATGCCTCTTGCGCCTTGTAAACTTTTAAAAATAAGACCTATTAACCCAGCTACAATTGCAAGTAATATTGAACTTATTAATAATAATGGGAACGGATTATAGAATCTATAATCATTAGTCACTGCTTTGATTTTTTCAAATACACCTAAACCACTATAAGCTTCATCTTTCCAGATAGAAGCATTAATAGCCCAAGCGTTTTTCCACGCAGTTACAAAGTTTTTAAGATAAATACCATCTTCTCTATAATCATTTATTGTTATCGATTTTAATTCATCATCATATCCAAAGAAAGTTAATAAAAATTCATCAGCTACCCAGTTTATTGCATTATTGATTAAAAAATCATCGACATCTTCATTTTTAGTTAAATTTGTAGATGATTTGATTAAAGAATAAATTTCTGCTTTATATGAACTTAACTCTTTATACAATTCAATTTTCTTTTCGCTATCAAATTGATTTGCCCCTAAGTAATCAATCAACATTTTTTCAACAATTTCCATTTCTTCATTTGTTGAATTTGCATTTAATGGGCCATCCGATTCTAATTGTGTTTTATAAATATTATTTAACACTTCATATTTATTTACTTCATAGAATTTATCTATATCTTCTTCTATGATTGCTAAAGCAAATTCGTTATAAAGTTTGAAGTTTTCTTTATATTCTTCTTGAGATTCCTTACTCATACTTTTAAAATCTGCTTTATTTCTGTATAGAGCAAGTGTAGGATCAACTATTGTAGCTATCATTTCAATATTATACTCACTAATTTTCTCATCATTAAATTTATATATTGGTGTAAGAAACATTAAAATTAAAGCACCAGTGCTAATAAATAATAAAAATGTATATAATATTTTCTTAACCATTAGTTAAACCTCCTTTATTTCGTAAATGTATTATACACTTTTTTTCAAGTAATTTCAACATTTTATAATCTTTTTTTAAAGTAATATGTTATAATATTTTATATCGAG
>JAZOLP010000140.1:0-5313 GCA_045653225.1 Bacilli bacterium | reverse complement strand
CTAAATTATATTTTTTTACATATTCAATAAATTTATAATATTGTTTTTTCATATATTACTCCATCTATCATATATTCATATATATTGTTTTCATTAAATTTGTTTAGATTATCAATATATTCATTTCTTTTTTTAATTAATGTGTTCAATTTATCCATAAAATTTACAATTGATAAATCATTTTCTTCAATCACTTCTATAAGTTCCATATTTTTGAAATATTGTGCATTATGATATTGATGATTATTTGTCACATTAGGAGAAGGTATTATAATGCCTAAACTCTTTGTTCCAATTATTTCAAATAAAGTAGATGACCCTCCTCTTGAAACAACGATATTTGAAGAAGCAATATCTGTTATCAAACTATTAGAAAAGGGGATGATATTTATATTTTCCTTTTTTATTCTTTTTAAACAATCATCATAATAAACTTTACCTGTAATAAGATATATATCAAAATTATCTAAATAACCACGATTTATTAAATTAATAGCCAAATTATTAATTGTTCTTGCACCTAATGTGCCTGAGGTGAACAAAATTTTATTTCTTTCTTTATATATATTCTTTTTAATATTTACTGCATTTATATATACAGGAGAACCTACAAGCAAATAATTTTTTCTCATTGGTTTTATAGGAAATGACAAAAATACTTTATCTACATATTTACTAATTAACAGATTAGCTTTACCCATAACACTATTTTGTTCATGAATATAAGTCTTCAATTTCATAATTTTTGATGCTAAAATTCCAATGCCACTAATATAACCACCAAAACCATATGCTAATGTTATCTTTTCATTTTTTAATATTTCTATTATTTTTTTATATGCTTTAATATTTTTTATTTGATTTTTAATATTAAATGATAATTTACTACAATCTACATAATATACTTTATCAATGGCTTGATCTTTTAAAACTAGATATGATGAATCTTTTTTTGTTGCTACCATAATAATCCTTATAGATGGGACTCTTTTTTTTAATTCTTTAATTAAACAAACACAAGGGATTATATGTCCTAATGTTCCTCCTGCAAAACAAATAATATTCAAATTATTCACCCCTATATTTACTTATATTCAATACAATTCCTATCATTACAAGACTTATCATTAAACTAGTACCTCCATAACTTATAATTGGAAGAGTAATTCCAGTTACAGGCAATAATCCAATAACAACACCAATATTTATAAAAACTTGTACAAAAAAAACTAAAGCTATTCCGTACGATATATATTTAAAAAAAGTATTATGTACGTTATTTCCTATCTTAATCATCCTATATATTAATATGAAGAATAAAGATAGTAAAAATAAAGATCCAATTAAACCTAATTCTTCACAAATTATTGAAAAAATAAAATCATTTTGTGGTTCTGGAAGAAAAAAATGCTTCTGAATACTTTCATTAAATCCTAAACCAAATAATCCACTAGGTGCTATAGCATATAAAGATTGAATAGCTTGAAATCCACTACCTAATGGATCACTCCAAGGATCTAAAAAAGAAAAAATTCTTTCCATACGGTATGGAGCACTAATTATTAAACCAATAACCCCTATTAGTCCAATCATAAACAATAACATAAAATATTTAAATGGAGCTCCTGTCATAAATAAAAGTAGAAAAGAACTTAATACAATTACTAATCCTGTACCAAAATCTGGTTGTAACATTATTAATCCAAAAATTAATATTATTAAAAGTAAAATAAAAATAAAATTTTTAAATTTTAGTAGATCTTTATCATATTTACTAAAATATTTTGATAAAAAAATTATTAATCCAATTTTCATTAATTCAGATGGTTGAAACGATATGCTACCAATTCCAATCCAACTTCTTGCTCCACCACGTACAACTCCAATCCCAGGAATAAGTACTAATATTAAAGAAACTAAAGATATGAAAAATATGATAGTAGAATATTTATAAATTTTATATATATCAAAAAAAGATATAAAAATCATTAATATAATACCTATGAAAGCAAAAATTAATTGTCTTTTTATATAATAAAATTCATCATCATATTTGTATAAAGCAACAACATTACTTGCAGAATAAACCATTAATAAACCAAAGATTACTAAACATATTGTTACAATTAATAATGGGATATCTATACTTTTCTTAATATTATCACCATTATAAGAATATGCTAATGTATTAATTTTTATGTAAAAAGAAAAAGCTAGGAATAATCCTAGCCTAAATATGTTAATTTAAATCCTTCTTTATTTCTTTCATTGCCACAATCAGTGAAACCAAATTCAACTTTAAATGTAGCACCATAATATTCAAAAATAAACTCATTATTTTCATTTAAATGACCATTGCAATAAGTTTCATACCACAACATTATTTTTTCTCTTCTTTGACTATCAGCTAAATCTTTAACAGAATCTGGATACGCAAACTTATAATATTTCTCGTCAGTATATGTTTCTTTATCTAATAAAGCTTCTAATTTAATATTATATGGTCCTACTTCATATTTAGTTTCATAAGGTAATGCAAGTAAAGCTAATTTATTTTTACCCTCTGAAGACTTAATTACCATTAAAGGTTGTTCCATTGAAATACCCATATTTGAAGAATATCTAAAAATATAATAACGTTTTTGTTCACTAACAAAAGTTCTAAATTGATATGAATATCTAGTTCCATCTACATTAGTAATAACTAGTTGATATTCTTTTGAATATTTTTGTTCATTGCCAAATTCATCTACACTATCTAATGTTAATTTTTTACCGTCAAAAATAGCTTTTTCTTTATCATACTCTTGATCAATAACACTAACAACTTTAATTTGATCTTTTGAATATTTACTTAAATGTTCACCAAATTTATCACTTAATACATATTGATCATTTGAAACGAAGAAACATGCTGAACCATTAGATTCCATCATAACTCTAACACCATCATAGTCAAAATGTAACGTTGGTGTAGTAGTTTGTACTAAATGATCTTTAATTATACTTGAAACGTTTAATGTTACTCCATTTGGCATTTCTTCATATTGATTAAAACAAGAAGTACAAGAAGTTGAAAAAATCAATAAAACTAAAACTAATAATAAACTAATAAATCTTATTTTAGAAATCTTTATCATTGTTATTTAACCCATACTTTTCATAAAATTCAGCTTTAAATTCTAAGAAGCGATCTTCTTTAATAGCTGTTCTAATATTTTTCATCAAATTTTCTAGAAAATGAATGTTGTGAATACTTAAAAGTCTTGCACCTAACATTTCATCAGCTCTAACTAAATGATGTAAATATGCTCTTGTATAATACTTACAACAATAACAATCACATTCAGAATCTAGTGGAATAAATTGTTTTTCAAATTGTCTATTTTTTAGTACTTTTCTTCCACTTGAAGTCATTGCTGCACCATGACGCGCAATACGAGTTGGAAGAACACAGTCAAACATATCAATACCGCGTTCAACACCATCTAAGATTGCACCAGGACTTCCTACCCCCATTAAATATCTCGGTTTATTTTCTGGTAAATGTGGAGTGGTAAATTCTAATACTCTATTTTCTACTTCTTTAGGTTCACCAACTGATAATCCACCAATTGAATATCCATCGAATGGAAGTTTTGTAAGTTCTTCACAACAGTGGATTCTAATATCTTCATATTCTCCACCTTGAATAATACCAAATAAACCTTGTGTATCACGTTTCTTATGAGCTTCTAATCCACGCTTAGCCCATCTAATTGTACGTTCTACAGAGTTTTCCATATATTGACGTGTAGCAGGGTAAGGAGGACATTCATCAAAACTCATCATAATATCACTACCTAAACTATTTTCAATTTCAATTGCAAGTTCAGGTGATAAGAATAATTTACTACCATTTTTGTGGTGTTTAAATGTTACACCTTCTTCTTTAATATCACGTAGTTTTGCAAGACTAAATACTTGGAAACCACCACTATCAGTTAGAATAGACTTATCCCAGTTCATAAATTTATGTAAGCCACCTGCTTCTTCAATTAATTTATGCCCAGGTTGTAACCATAAATGATATGTATTTCCTAAAATAATTTGTGCACCTGTTGCTTCAATTTCTTCTTTAGATAAAGACTTAACAGTTGCTTGTGTACCAACCGGCATAAAACAAGGTGTATCTATTACTGAATGTGGAGTTGTTACTTTACCAAGTCTAGCCATAGTACGTTTATCTTTTTTAATTAAATCATATTTTATAACCATATATTAATACCTCTATTATGTATTATATCAAATTTATTATAAAAAGTAAAAGTAAGTGACTTTTAAATCACTTACTTATTTTTATTTGAATATTAATTTAATTTTATCCTAGTGGATTATTTTTTTCTAAGTAAGTATTATATAAATCATTTAATACTTCAAAATCACCTGGATTATTAACTACTAAATCTTTTATTACATACGAGAATGAATCTTCATGATCATATGCACCTAAAGTGGCGAAACAAGACCATGATTTAATTGGATCATAGTATACTGTATCTTGAACTGATAGCAGTACGTTTTTATCAAGCGTATTTGTAACAATATCACTTAGAGAAAGATAATACTGTTCATCCCTAGTTAATGATTCATATTCGTAATTACCAGTAAAACTATCTGTAAGATATCTAAGTATATCAAATATTATTCCAGTATTGATTCCATTTAATCTATCACCAGCATAATTAACGATCGAGTAACAATTTACACTATCATATGAAATTAAGAAGTTAGATTCACTTAAATCTAAACCATAGATAGGATCCCCATCATTAGTAGTTAAAGTTTCATTTTTTCTATTTTTCAAAGGTTCAGTTACTTCAACTTTATTACCTTGTGTATCTTCATAGGTATAAGGAGCAGTATATGGAATAGCAGTTGTATTATCATCTATTGGATAAGGAACAATACCAAGTTCAAAACTTAATGATGTAAATTGATCATAATAAACTGATTGATTTAAAAGATTAAATGAACCATTATGTAAAAGAGATTTCCCGTTAATAAAATCATTAGATACCACTTCTAATCCTCTATTTTTATTCCAATATCCATTTGCATAATAATATTGTATTTTCCCAATTACACTAGTAATTGGTTTTTTACTAAACATTGGTAACATTCTACTAGCATTAACTAATCTATTTCCTTGAGCAGGAGCAGCCCCAATAAGGAAATCAGCATAACCAGCATCAATCGTAAATTCATTATCTGCAAGCTTAGTTTGTGCTTCTTTTACCCAAGAATCAAATTTAGACCACGTCCACTCTCCCT
>JAZOLP010000139.1:0-8590 GCA_045653225.1 Bacilli bacterium | reverse complement strand
ATTTATAAATAATGTATCAACATTATATGATTTAAATATTAATGAATATGATTTTATATTTGTATGTAAAAATCAAAAATATAATTTAAATAACAACTTATTAAAAAACAAGGAACTTAATGATTTATATAAGTTTAAATTAAAATTTCCAGGAAATACAACACAATTGTTTAGAAAGGAGTAAAATATGAATATTTCTAAAACACTTTTTAAGGTTTTAACTAGGTGTCAAAATGCTCCTTCTCTATATAATATGTATATAAATCGTGGTTTTCATGATGTTAAAGAAATAAACGGATTAGATATTGAAAACTTAAAAAGAGAATTGGCGACAATTAAAGATAATGAGTTTGACGACGAATTATCTGACTTGGAAAGTCAAATTTTTAATGGAATGTTTGATGAAAATACTGGTGAAGATTTAACTATATTAACATCCGCTCAATTAGAAGCGTTTAAAGACATCTTTACTGAAGTGGAATATTTAGCTGGAAAATACGTCGAAAAGATTTTTAATTTTGAAGTTCAAGCATCAAAAAATACATATGATCAAAAGAAATTTGAATATCATCATAATGGAAATAAATACTATTGTTATGTAGATATATATAGTAAACAAAATAATAAATTAAGAATCTTTGAAGTTAAGTCTACAACAAGTAGTAAAATTGATGATTTACATTTTGTCATTAAACGAGGTAAGGAACCTTACTATATATATAAAAAGAATATTGTTTCTAAAATTATGGATTGTTGTCTTGAAAATTATATTGAAACAAATTTAGACGGCGTGGATGTATCTGAAAAATTTATATTAGATAAACTTCAAAACGCACTTAATAAATATTCTTCCGTTGGTAAATATTTGTACGATGTCGCAATTCAAAGACATATTATAGAACAATCGTTTTTATCTATTGGTGAAAGTGTTCCTGAAATCGAATATTATTTAGTTACTTTAAATCATGAGTATGTTTATGATGGATATAAAGAAGATAATTGCGCGGTATATAATACAGTTAACGGTCAAGATTTATTTAAAATCTATGATGTCAATTATTTTACGAAAATATATCAAGAACAAATAATCAAGGAAAGAAATTTATTAGATCAAAGATTTCAACACTTAACTATTGTAAACAATTGTTTAGGTGATCATTGTCAATATAAGAAAAATGATCAATGTAAATTTTTTAAAATATGTCATGAACCTGTTCTAATAGATGGTACTATATTTGATTATACGAATAAGAATTATTGTTTTAAACATCCAACAAATTTAAATAAAAGTGGCAATAGACAAACTATTAATATATATGATTTGATTAATAATAAAATTTACTCAATGAAAGAAGCTTTGCCTTATATTACTGAAATTGATCAATTGATTGAATATGATTGTTATCAAACTAATAAACAATATATCGATAAAGATAATTTAAAATTTTTAATTGATAAAATTGAATATCCAATATATCATTTAGATTTTGAGAGTTATAATAGTCCATTACCAAGATTTTTTGGAGAAAAACCATACTCACAATCTTTATTTCAATATTCTTTACATGTTGAAAAAAGATTTGGTTATTGTGAAATTGATAACAAAAATGGAATGTTTCACTATGAATATTTAGCTCCAGATCATAATGACCATAGAAGAGATATAGCTTTGAAACTTATTGAAGATATTAATCTTGAAAATGGTGGAACAGTTTTAGCTTATCATGCTGTTTTTGAAAAAACAAGAATATATGAATTAATGAAGTTTTATCCAGATTTAAGTGATAAATTAAAGAAAATTTATGATGCTATTTTTGATTTAGAAGATGTTATACATGCAAGCAAAAATGTTTATTTAAAATATGATTCTAACTATAATATAGATAATAAACCTAAATTTAATTTTTATGATAAAGAACTTCACGCTTCGTTTTCTATTAAAAAACTATTACCAATATTTACTGATTTAACTTATAAAGATTTAGAAGTTCAAAATGGTACTGAAGCTATTTTAGTGTATGGTTTATTACCTACTTTAACTGATTTAGAATATCAAAATAAATATTTAGCTCTAAGAAAATATTGTAGACAAGATACTTGGTCTATGGTTAAAATACTGCAAGGTTTAATTGAATTAATAAAATAAAAAGATGGTACTAAAATAAGGTACCATCTTTATTTATATTAATTAATTTTGCTTCTAAATCATAAGCAGAACAATCAACTATTTCTGCAGCTACAATACTTCCTATTTCTAATTCTATAGGGCTATATATATATATGCATCCATCAACATCATCGGGTGCGTACATATAGTTTCTGCCGACATAAGCAAATTTGTCAAAATCATAATAATCAATAATACAATTGTAGGTTTTGCCAATTAAACTTTTGTTATAATTAAATGCAATCTTTTCTTGTTCTTTCATTATAGAGTTGTTTCTTCTTTGGGCTGTTCTTTTGTTTACCTTAGGATACATATCAAAAGAAGCAGTATCTTCTTCATTAGAGAATGTAAAGCAACCTAATCTTTCAAATTTAATTTCTTTTATAAAAGATAACATTTCATTAAAATCTTCTTCAATTTCTGTAGGGAAACCAGTTATTAACGTAGTTCTAATAATAGCTTCTGGAATCCAGTTTCTAATGTATTCTATATGTTCTTTTATTAATTGTTTTGAACCACGTCTATTCATAGCTTTTAACATTTTATTTGAAGCATGTTGAATAGGTATGTCAAAATATTTTGCGACTTTTTTGTTTTCTTTAATTTCAAGTAGTATTTCTTTAGTTATTTCATCAGGATATAAATAAAGAACACGAACCCATTCAACACCATCAATTTCAGATATGGCTCTTAAAAGGTGTTCTAATCTTCTAGGGTCGTTGTTTTTAAAATCAGTCCCATATCTAGTTGTGTCTTGTGCGATTAAAGTAATTTCTTTTGCACCATTTTTAACTAGTACTTTAGTTTCTTCTATTAAAGAATCAAAATCTCTACTTTTGAATTTTCCTCTAATTAGAGGAATTGCACAATATGCGCATTTGTTGTCACAGCCTTCTGCAATTCTTAAATAGACGCTGTGATTTGATGTAGTCACTACTCTTTTATTGTAGTCCATCTTATATGAATTAGTAGAATTTGTTAATTTTTTGAAAAGTTCATCAATGTTGTCGTAATCTCTAATCGGAAAATAAAAATCTACTTCTGGAATGCTTGATTCTAGACTAGCTTGATAACGTTCAACTAAGCAGCCCATAACAACAATTTTTTTATTCTTATAATCACACATTTCTAATATTGTATCTATTGCTTCTTGTTTTGCACTTTCAATAAATCCGCAAGTATTTATTACTATGATATCTGCTTCATCAAGAGAAGATGTTAGTTCAATATTATACTGTTTTGCAACACCTAAAAATAATTCAGAATCTATTCTGTTTTTAGCACAACCTAATGATATTAATCCAAGTTTCATGTTATTCTCTCTTTCTTTATATATATTATACTATAAAACCTTAGTTTTTGCAATTTTTTTAGGCTTTAACTTTTGACCAAATCTATTTTTTTTGTTATAATATATATGTATAAAAAAAGAAAGAGGTATTATTTATTATGGCTAAAACATTTATTGTTGAAACTTCAGCTCGTCATTGTCATTTATCTGAAGCTGATTTTAAAGTATTATTTGGTGAAAATGCAACTCTAACTAAGAAAAAAGATTTATCTCAACCTGGTCAATATGCTTGTGAAGAAAGAGTAACTGTTAAAGGTACTAAAAAAGATCTTCCAGGTGTATCAATTCTTGGCCCTTTCAGAAAGGAAAGTCAAGTTGAATTATCTGCTACTGATGCTCGTAGCATCGGTTTAGGTATTGCTGTTCGTGAATCTGGTGTTTTAGATGGTACTCCATCTTGTACATTAGTAGGCCCTGCTGGCGAAGTAACTCTTGAAAAAGGTGTTATTGTTGCAAAAAGACATATTCATGCTACTGTTGCAGATGCTGCTGAACTTGGTGTAGTTGATAAAGAAATCGTTAACGTTAAAGTAAACACTCCTGAAAGAAGTCTAATTTTTGGTGATGTAGTTGTACGTGTTCATGATTCATATGCATTAGCTATGCATATCGATACTGATGAATCTAATGCAGCTGGTATGGTTCCAGGTGTTATGGGTGAAATTGTAAAATAATAATTAAGAAGTCTTTTTAGACTTCTTTTTATTTTTAGGTAAGAAATTTTACTTTTTCTTTGAAATATGATAAAATATATATATATTTATAGAAAAAGGTGATTTTTATGTTATGTCCACATTGTCATTCAGAAAATAATTATGATGCTTTAACATGCGATTTTTGTATGCATGAAATTCCAATGACGGAAGAAAGAAGAAAAGAAATTCAATTTAAAAAGAAAATTGAAAAACAAAATAAATTTAAAAAAGCTCTTACTAAATTAATTGGAATTTCACTTGGTGTATTAGCTATTATTGCTGTTGTTGTAATTGCGTATATTCTTAAAAGCTAGGAGTTTATATGGGACGAATTTTAGATATTAAACAATTATATGAGTCTTATGACGTTATTGTTGTTGGTGGAGGGCATGCTGGAATTGAAGCTGCTTTAGCGCCTGCAAGAATTGGTTTAAAAACATTAATGGTTTGTGGCTCATTTGAACGTATCGGAAACATGCCATGTAATCCTTCAGTTGGAGGTCCTGCTAAAGGGATCTTAGTAAGAGAAATTGATGCTTTAGGAGGACAAATGGCAAAAACAGCTGATTTAACTGCTCTACAAATCAAAATGTTAAATCTTTCAAAAGGTCCTGCTGTTTGGGCAATGCGTGTTCAATCAGATAAAATTGAATATGCCAAATACATGCAAAAAGTATGTTCAGAACAAGAAAATTTAGATATATATATATCATTAGTAGATAGTTTAATTGTAGATAATAATGTTATTAAAGGTGTTAAATTAGAAGACGGAAATAGAATTTTAGGCAAAACAGTAATTATTACAACTGGTACATATCTTTCGTCATGTATCATGTGGGGAAATCATTCTGAACCTTCCGGTCCAGATGGAGAAAACACAAACTATGGATTATCTGATTCTTTAAGGGAATTAGGCTTTGAGTTATTAAGATTAAAAACAGGGACTCCTCCTAGAATTTATACTGATACTATTGATTTTTCACAGTCAGTTTTAGAAGAAGGCACTAATTTACCTTTAACATTCAGTTATGAGACAAATCCTAGTGATGTTAGACCATTCTCAGAACAAATTCCTTGTTATCTAATTTGGACAAATGAAGAAACGCATAAAGTAATATGGGAACATATGAATGAATCGAGTATGTATTCAGGATTAGTAACTGGTGCTGGCCCTAGATATTGTCCTTCAATTGAAACCAAGTTAGAAAGATTTAGAGATAAAGAACGACATCAAATTTTCCTTGAACCAGAAAGTTTATCTTTAAATGAAACATATATTCAAGGTTTTTCTACTTCTATGCCTCACGAAGTTCAAGAGGAAATGATTAAAACATTACCTGGTTTTAAGAATGCTAAAATTGCAAAATATGCTTATGCAATAGAATACGATGCAATTAATCCAATGCAATTGTACCCTACTCTTGAATCTAAATTAGTTAATGGGCTATTTTTTGGTGGTCAAGTTAATGGTACTAGTGGCTATGAAGAAGCTGCAGCACAAGGTATCATTGCCGGTATAAATGCTAGTTGTAAAGTAAGAGGCATTGAACCGATTGTTTTAAAACGTGATGAAGCATATATTGGTGTTTTAATTGATGATTTAGTTACTAAAGGAGTTATTGATCCTTATAGAATGTTAACTTCTAGAGCGGAATATAGATTATTATTAAGACATGATAATGCTGATCAAAGATGTACTGAATATGGTAAACGTGTTGGATTAATTAGTGATGAACGTTATAATAAATTTTTAAACAAAATTGAAGCTATAAAAAATGAGAAAATTCGTTTAGAGGGTTTAAGACTTACTCCAAAAAAAGAAATTAATGAATATTTAGAGTCTATTAATTCTCCAATATTAAAAGATGGTATTACTGCGAAAGATTTAATGAAAAGACCTGAAGTAAATTATAAAGATATTGTAAAAATGTGTAATTTAGATAATCCACTTCAATATCCTAATGATGATCAGATCAACATTGAAATTAAATATCAAGGGTATATTGATAAGGCTTACAAAGAAGCAAAGAGAGTTTTAAAATTAGAATCATACAATATTCCTTCTGACTTAAATTATGATGAAATACCTAATCTTGCTAGTGAAGCAAGAGAAAAGTTAAAACAAGTTAAACCTTTAACTATAGCTCAAGCTAATAGAATAAGTGGTGTTAATCCCGCGGATATATCTATTTTATTAGTTTATCTAGAAAGTAGAAGAAGAAAATGAACAGATTAGAGTTAGAAAAATTATTATCAGATGAATTTCATATCAATGATTCGAATATATTAGAATCTTTATTTATATATTATAATATGTTAGTTGAATCATCAAAAGTGATGAATTTAACAACAATTGTTGGTCTTGAAGAATCATATATTAAACATTTTTATGATAGTTTATTAATGTCAAAAGTCGTTGATTTAAATGGTAATTTATCTATTGCTGATATTGGAACAGGAGCAGGATTTCCTGGACTTGTGTTAAAAATTGTTTATCCTAATTTAAAGGTGACTTTGATTGAACCTATTGCTAAAAGATGTAAATTTTTACAAAGCGTTATCGATGAATTAAGTTTAGAAAATATATATGTTATGAATGAAAGAGCAGAAATTGCAGTAAAAGATTTAAGAGAATCTTTTGATATAGTTACTGCAAGAGCTGTAGCTTCATTAAATATTTTGGCTGAAATTTGTACTCCTTTTGTAAAAATTAATGGACTTTTTGTTGCTTTAAAAGGTTCATCATATCAAGAAGAAATTGATAATGCATGTCATGCTGTTAGTAAATTAAAGATTAAAATTAAAGAAAAAAATATATTTAATTTACCAATGAATTATGGTGAAAGAGCTATTTTATCATATAATAAATATGATAAAACTCCAGTTGTTTATCCGAGAATTTATTCAAAAATCAAGAAAAATCCGTTATAAGAAAGGACTTAAAATGGGAAAAATAATTTCGATAGTTAACCAAAAAGGTGGTGTTGGTAAGACAACAACAACTATTAATTTAGGTGCTGCATTAGCATTTGAAAATCAAAAAGTTTTGATTGTTGACTTTGATCAGCAAGCTAATGCGACTAAAGGACTAGGAATTAATCGTGAGGATATTTTGTTTGATATGGCTGATTTTTTTACTCATATTGGTCTATTAACTAAAGCTATAAAGAAAACTTCAATTCATAATTTAGACATTATTCCTTCAACAATTAAGTTAGCAAGTGTAGAAGAATCATTATATACTATTGAAAATAAAGAATATTTATTATCACAAAAACTTAAGAAGATTAAACAAGATTATGATTATATTTTAATTGATTGTCCTCCTTCTTTAGGGTTAATAGTAGATAATGCTTTATACGCTAGTGATTCCGTATTAATACCTGTTGAATGTAGTTTTTATGCATATGATGCTTTAACTCAAATGATAAATAAAATTGATAAAGTTCAAAATGAAAAAGACATCGAAATTGAAGGAATTCTAATTACTAAATTAGATAATAGAACAACTGTTGGTTATGATATTGTAGATAAAGTTAAATTTTTGTTCCCTAATAAAATTTTTAAAACAGTAATAACTTATTCTACTCATATTCAAATTGCTCCATCTGTAGGTAAAAGTTTATTAGAGTATTCAATTAACTCAAGAGGTGCTAAAGAATATAAAGCCTTAGCGTTAGAAATTTTAGGTGGTAAAAATGATTGATATTTCGCAAGTAAAAATAGATAGCATTATTGAATTTAAAAAGCAACATCCTTGTGGAGGAAAAACTTGGAAAGTCTTAAGAATTGGAATTGATTTTAAATTAGAATGTGAAACTTGTAAAAGAGTTATTATGATTTCAAGATTGGATGTTACAAAAAGAATTAAAAAAATAATTGAACAAAAAGTAGAAGAATGATTTCTTCTACTTTTTTTGCTGTTTTTTATTAAAATCATTTAGTATTATATTCATGATAAAGGGGGAAATATGAAAAAAATTAATTTATTTATTATTGGGTTTGGGTTAGGGTTTACATTATTTTATAATATTGGATTTATATTTTTAATTCCAATTTATTTTTATTTTGCAAAAAAGGATATTAAAAGTTTAGTTTTAATAATGATTGGTTCTACAGTAAGTGTTCTTATATTCAATCAAATGTATATATTATCTTTATTGTTTTTAGAAGTAGTAATATTTTTTGTTGTTATTTTGTTTAATAGTTTAAAACAGAAGAATAAACTTATATACATAATATATAGTGTGAGTATAATTTGACTTAATTTCATATTTTATATGTTATTTAAATTTCATTACTTTAATATATATTATGTTGTAAACAATTTTATTTCTTTAGTTTTATTTTTATTTTTTTGTTTTGAAGATTATTTGT
>JAZOLP010000138.1:0-2010 GCA_045653225.1 Bacilli bacterium | reverse complement strand
CACTATATTATTTCTTGTATTTTAATGTTATTTTTTAATTTATTGTTTTTCATCAAATTTATAAAAAATAAGTTATAATGAGTAATCATTATAACTTATTACTTTTACAATATCTAATTGATTATTAATAATACATGCTCCTAAAACATCATTCAATAATACTTTATTTTTCCTTAATTCTTTGTTAACCCAAGCAATATTTTTCTTCAAACTTTTTAATATAACTTTATCAATTTGACCAGAAATAATAATAGGTAAGCTAGCCTCAATTTGATTTTCTTTCTTAAATACACTTAAATTACCACTTGTTTCTAAAATAGCTATTTCTACCTCTTGAATAGATTTAACTCCATAACTTCTTAATTGAGTATACAAATCTCCCATATTATATCGTTGTTTTTTCATTTCATCAACATTAATCATTCCATTAATAATAATATATGACGATTTGCCATCCACAATTTCTCTAACTTTAGAAAATTTCAAAGATAAAAGTGCAATAAATCTTTGAATGGCAGCCACTATAAGCATCGGTATCAAACTATAAAAAATGTCTTGATCAAAACCATCTATTCCTAAAACCATTAAATCAGCTATACTTAAAATTATTATTAAATCAAATAAACTTAATTGCCCTACTTCTCGTTTGCCCATAAAACGCATTAATATAAAAAAAGAGAAAAAACCAATAAGCGTTCTTACAATAATAATAATATAATTTTCCATTCTAAAATTCTCCTAACAATAATAAAATTAAATAGGTGATATCATGAATTTTATTAAAAAAGCAATTAAATCATACCTATTATTTTTTATTATTATAGGGATTAGTTCAATCATTTATACTTCCATTTTATATTTTTCAAATTTACCACTTGAAATAAAACAATTAAATAAAATATCAATTATTATAGTTGTATTAATTTTTTTTATAAATGGCGTATATATCAGCAAATCATTCAAACAAAAAGGATTAATGAACTCTTTTTCAATTTCATTAATCCTATTAATAACTATAATAATATATAAATTAATAACAAAAACTTTTGATTCACAATTTTTAATTAAAGCAGCATGTTGTTTATTTGCAGCATCATTAGGTGGTATTTTAGGTGTGAATATTAAAAAATAATTATTATTTAATCTTCTTAAATCTTTTATAAAAACTTAAATCAATTGCTAAAGATTTAGCTGCATCTGACAATGAAGGTATAATGATATATTTATAACCTAATCTTGCTATATTTCTTACATGTTTTAGTTCAATTTCAGACTGAACTTCTAATATTTTTTTATCATTATTGTTTAATGCACAATTTTGAATTATTTGTTCTTTATTCGAAGTAACTCTTATTGCAGTACAATGTGATAAAACAGCTTCTTCAAATTCTATTAAATCATTTACTTCAACAACAGGTTTAATAGCTTTATCGACTTCTTTAAAAGTTTTAACAGCATCTTCGATAGATTCAAAACGAGCTATTGTGTTACTTCCTAAAACACAATAGTTTTTATTATCCTCACGAAGAACGCCTCCACCATGTACAAATGCTAATTCAGCAAAAGCATCAAGACCAGGAGCTGAATGTCCTGAATATAATAATTTAGTTTCTAAATTAGATAATTCTAAATTATACTTTGCAACGCTAGTTGCAATACCTGACATATAGCGTAAAAAGTTTAAAGCTAAATTAGAAACTTTTAAAATATCATTAATTTGACCAGATATAACACATATTACATCCCCTCTATTAACATAGCTACCATCTTCTTTTAATATTTTAAATCCAGTTTTATTATTAAACTTCTTAAAAATATATTGAGCTATACTTACACCAGACACTACCCCTGTTGCTTTTGCGATAAAATTACACGAAGCTACATCAATATTTTTCTTAAAAACTAAATTTGTAATATTCTCTTCTTCTTTAATATTTAATATTAATTCATCAATAAATTGTTCAATAGTATTTTTCATATGATCACCTAAAATTATTATACCAAATTTTT
>JAZOLP010000137.1:0-3529 GCA_045653225.1 Bacilli bacterium | reverse complement strand
TAATTACTTAATCGAATTATCCATTTGTTCTTTAATAAATTGTTTTTTGTAAAGATTATAATAAATTCCTTCTTGAATTAACAATTCTTTATGAGTACCAGATTCTTTAATTTCTCCATCTTTAATTACTAAGATTTTATCTGCGTCAATGATTGTAGATAATCTATGTGCTACAATAAATGTTGTTCTACCTTTCATAAAGTTATTCATAACTTGTTGAATTTGTTTTTCAGTTTCTGTATCAATTGAAGATGTTGCTTCGTCTAGAATTAATATTTTAGGATCTTTGATGATTGCACGTGCAAAGCTTATTAATTGGCGTTGTCCTAATGATAGTTTTGCACCACCTTCTCCTACTTGTGTTTGATATCCATCTTTTAAGTTTTGAATGAATTCATGTGCTTGTGCTTTTTTAGCAGCTTCAATTATTTCTTCTTTTGTTGCGTCTATTTTACCATATCTAATGTTTTCTTCTATTGTCCCATTAAATAAATGTGGTGTTTGAAGTACATATCCTAAATTTTCATGTAAATGGTTTATACTTCTTTCTTTATAATCTTTACCATCTATAAATATTTGTCCACTTGATGGTTCATAAAATCTACATAAAAGATTTATAATTGTTGATTTTCCTGCCCCTGTTGTACCTACTAAAGCAATAGTTTGTCCTTTGTCTACTTTTAAATTAAAGTTCTTTAAAACTATTTCTTTTTGAGTATATGAGAATGATACATTTTTAAATTCGACATTACCTTCTAATTTGTCCCAATTTTCGCGTTTAGGGCTCAAAAACGTACCATAAATCGCTTTTACACTTTCGGTATCATAAATATCAACTTCTGTTTCAATTAAGCTAATAATACGTTCTGCGCTTGCTTGAGCTTGTTGCATATCAGATAGAACTCTTGCAATTTGCATTACTGGATCAAAGAATAAGATAGTATAGTTTACAAATAAGTATAATACTTCTACAGTTATTGCGATACCACTAACATATCCTAATATACCACCACTACCTATACCTAATGTAATACTTACACCAATATAACCTAAAATTAAAATAATAGGCCAGAATAAACTTGACTTTAAGATTGCTTTTAAAGAATCTTTTTTCATTGAAGATGTTAATTGTTCAAATTCAGCATTTCTAGATTGTTCTAAACATAATGTTTTAGTAGTTTTTGCGCCTAGAATTGATTCGTTAAAACTGCCTGTAATTTTTGAATTAGTTTTTCTAACATTACGATAAGCTTTTAAAATTGTTTTTGTAAAGAACACACAAATAACAAACATAATAGGAGTAATACATGTAATGATTAATGCTAGTTTCCAATTTGTAATATATATCATTACAAGAACTCCAAGCATTGTAAATATACTCCAGAATAAATCTACTATACCCCAAGAAATAATTTCAGAAAGTTTTCTTGAATCACTTGTTAAACGTGCCATTATCCATCCTGATGGAGTTTTATCATAATATGAAAATGGCAATTCCTGAAGTTTTTCAAATGCTTCTTTTCTAATTTCATAACCTACTTCTACTTCAACACGACCAGCTTTTCTTAAAAAGCCATAAACAGTTATCATATATAAGAATGCTTCTAAAATATATAAAGAGATAAACAACCATTTTTTAGAAAAATCTGGTTCCTCGCTAAAAAACACTTTAATAACTTCAGCATTTAATAATGGTGTTATTACATCTAATAAAGCAAGTAAAATAATTGAAATAATCATTATAATAATATGACTTTTTCTCTTTAAAACTAATTTAATTATTTTTTTCCAAACAGATGATGATAACTTTTGGGGTGTATCATCTAATTCTTCATATTCTAATTCTTCATCCATATTATTTTACCTCCTTTTCGACAAGATTTAAGAACTCATTTTCTAAAGCTCCTTGAATCTTCCAAAGGGAAGAATAAATGCCTTCACGATTTGCTAGTTCATCATGAGTACCAATGTCTGAAACTTTACCATTATCTAATACAATTATACGGTCTGCTTCTTTTGCCGTTGTAATTCTATGAGTAATTATAATAGTAGTTGTATCTTTGCTGTTTTGTTTAATTGAATTTCTTATTGATGAATCAGTTTCTGTATCAACAGCACTTAATGAGTCGTCAAATATTAATACAGGTTTATTTAGTATTAACATTCGCGCAATAGCTAAACGTTGTTTTTGTCCACCTGATAATGTAACACCTTTTTCGCCAACTAATGTTTCATATTTTTTATCAAAGTTTAATATATCGTTATGCACATGGGCCATTTGTGTTGCTTTATATACATCATCTTTTGATTTATTAGGCGAAGAAATTCTAACATTATCTAAGATATTTTTATTGTATAAGAACGGATCTTGTAAAACAATACCTATATGATTTCTTAACCATTTTTTATCGATATCTTTTAATTCAACGCCATCGATTAAAATACTACCTTCGTTGTATTCTAATAAACGTTCTAAAATATGTACAACAGTACTTTTTCCACAACCAGTTTTACCAACAATTGCAATTTGTTCACCACTATTTATATTAAATGAAACATTTTTTAATAAATAATCATTTGCATCATCAAACTTAAATGATACATTTTTAAACTCAATATTGCCTTTTATTACTGGTTTTTGTGTACCATTAATTGTGTATTCATCATCTTCGTTTAAAATTTCATCGATACGTTTTGCTGCGACAATTGATTTACCAAAATCACCGATAATTCTACCCAGTGATCTAATAGGATACACTAACATAGAAATATAACTAATACAAACAACAATATCTCCAACACCAACTAAGTTTTTCTCAGCAAGGAAAATACAATAACCTATTGTAACTGCGTATTGTAATATTGTTACCCCATCACTTAATCCCCAGAAGATTGACATAGCTTTATTTAAGTATTCAACTTCTGTTTTATAATTATTATTCTTTTTATCAAATTTCTCAATTTCTTCTTTCTCTCTTGCGAAAGCTTTAACTACACGTGCACCATTTACATTTTCTTCAATACATGTAATCATATTAGCTTCTACTTTTTCAATCTCATCAAATTTTTTACTAACATATTTGAAATAAATAGTACTTGCTAAAAAGTTAATTGGAATAACACAGAACGTAATTAACATTATACCAACATTTATTGAAGCCATTTGAATTGCACCAGAAATAAGCGAAGCAAATATATATAATATTTGAGGAAGCTGAGCACTAATAAAAGATTTAATAGTTTCTATATCAGATGTACAACGTTGAATTAAATCACCACTATCAACATTATTATGATAACTAAATGATAAATTACCTATATGTTTAAATAGTTTATTTCTCATATTTAATGCTATGCCTTCAGCAAAACACCCTTTTAAGTAACCATTTAATAACATTAATCCACCACGGATAATTTGAAATATTACTAAAGATATTCCAACCACAATTACTGATTTCATCGGAGTAAAACTATTAAAGAAATTAATCAATACTTTAGGTAATGTATTAACTGCTTCTTTATCTTCTAA
>JAZOLP010000136.1:0-11309 GCA_045653225.1 Bacilli bacterium | reverse complement strand
AAAAATATGGAAGCTTTAAGTTTAATAATGAAAGATGATGGATTAGGATATGGCGACCAAATTGCCTGTTGTCCCAAATGCGGTGAACCCTTTTGTTTGCCATTAAACATTGCTTTTGCTAAACAAAAGCCTCCAATTTATCCTTGTAAATATTGTGGTCAACTTATAAAAATTTAAAAATATGTAGTATTAGCTTAGTTGGTAAAGCGTCTCCTTGCCAAGGAGAAGACCGCGGGTTCAAATCCCGCATATTACTCCATTAATCCGCGAAAGCATAGATTTTGTTAAGTTAAACTACCACCGGCGAAGGCATAAGTGGAGCAATACCAATGGTCTTTGATATGTGGCTTAGTGGTCAAGCGGTATATAAAAAGAGCAAAGTAAACTTAACCATCCCCTTTCAATTGAAAGCTTCCGCAATAAATAAAGGTATGTGAGGGAGCGCGGAAGGTTATCCTCCGCATTTAAAGTAAATCTGCAAAATGATTTCGCCTTTATTGTTTATGCCGATGTAGTTTAATGGTAGAACCTTAGTTTTCCAAACTAATGGCGAGAGTTCGATTCTCTCTATCGGCTCCAGTAATGCGAGTGTGGTGGAACTGGTAGACACAAAAAATATGGGCAACATTGAACAATTCTATTGGTACTATTTTTATAATATATGAAAATAATATTATAAAAGGAGTAATAAAAATGTATCGCACAGATATTTTAGAAAAAAAAGAACAAATTTTACAATGGATTGCTGAAAATCAATCAAAAGCTTATATGGCTCAACAATTAAATTGTAAGCAAGATACTTTAAACAGATACCTAAAAATAATGGATATTGACTACAAAGGAAACCAATCTGGCAAAGGCAAGTCAAAGGCAAGAACAAAATTATCTTTGGAAGAATACTTGTCAACTAGTATAAATTTGCAAACCAACAAAATTAAGAAAAAAATTCTTGAAGAAAATATTAAACCTCATAGATGTGAGTGTTGCGGATTGGAGAAATGGTTAAATCAACCTATTCCATTAGAATTACACCATATTGACGGAGATAGAACTCATAATGAATTAGACAATTATAAACTATTATGTCCTAATTGTCATTCTTTTACAGACTCATACCGAGGAAAAAACAGTAGAAAATATGGTGAGTGATTTTATAAAATCACTCACTGTACAGAGTTCAAGTCTCGCTCTCAGTACCATTTGAAAAAATAAAAAAATTATAATATAATAATTATGTTAAATAAAAGAAAGAGTTAATTAGATATGACGCTCTCGTCTAAGTAGGATATTCTCCCCTCAAGAGAAAGATGTGTCGGTTCAATTCCGCTCGAGCGCCACCATAAATTGACTATTTATTGTAAAACTTAACTAATCAAGTTTTTCTGAAACGAATTTTGTTTTTCTCTCTCTTTCTTTGTCAAATATAGTTTCAGTTTTAAAGATTAGTTTTTATACTTTATATAAGAAAAAAATTTTCAATTCCGGGGTTTAGCTCAGTTTGGTAGAGCGCTTGATTTGGGATCAAGAGGCCGTAGGTTCAAGTCCTGCAACTCCGACCAAAACATTGCGGGGTAGAGCAGTGGTAGCTTACCGGCCTCATAAGCCTGGATGTCGCGAGTTCGAATCTCGCCCCCGCAAGAGACACATAATCAATACCTCCACGCGGTGTGTCTTGGGTAATGCTAAATTGATTAATAACAAAGAGAAAGAGAGGTAAGTAAAATGCTTACAAAAGGAAAAATGATTAAGGTTTTAAAAATTAAAGGAATCCGCAAAGGAAAAACAGAAGACGGTAGAGATGTAAGTCTTGAACATCTTAAAACCTCTGAAATTATTAAAATGTTTTATGAGGTGATTGAAAATGCATAAGTATAAAATTAACCTTGTAACAATGACTGACGCAAGAAATTTCTCTAATGCAGTAGCAAACATTGAAGGAAAAGTTGATTTAATTGACGGTTCTGGATATTGTGTATCAGCTCATTCTATGTTAGGTGCGGTTGCCGCACTCGAATGGAAAGAATTGTATTGCTTAAGCGAAAATGAAATTTCTTCTCAAATATTAGATTTTATTTGTTAAGAGAAAGGAATCTTAAGTAATGAAAATCATTAGTGAATTAACAGGACAGGAATATAAAACTGTTCAAGAATGCGAAGAAGCTGAAGCTGCTTATATCGAAGAAATAGAAGCTAGAAAAGTAGAAGAAGCTAAACTCAAAGCAGAAAGAAAAGCAAGAGCTACAGAAGTAAGAGAAGCTTATGAAGCTATTAAAGACGCGGAAAAAGCTTATTACGAACTGAGAAATCAGTTTATCAAAGATTACGGATATTATCACGAATCTCATTGCTCTCAAGTTGAAATCCCCAGCGGTGGAAACTTCTTAGACGAAGTGTTCTCAATGCTGTTTAGATAAATTTTCTTTCGTAAAACTTAATACTCTAAGAATAAATATTATGAACTCGGTGTAGATAGGTTAACACCTAGCCGAGACTAATCGGATAATGTGTCCAATTCTGCTGGGATACTTGCGGAATTGAGGTCATTTGCGATAGTCGCGAGGCGTCGCAACAAGAGCTAACGGCTCAAGATTAAGATTAGGTACTGGTATATATCGCTTTAAAAAGCACAGAACTCGTGGTTGGCACAATAGACGCTCTCTGTGAGAGAATAATCCAGAAACTTGCGGATAGGGATATTCGTGGAGTTAGCGAAACTGGAAATTCCAAATAAGCCAATCTGACTTGATGCTCGAGAAATTGAGCTATAACACGAGAAGCTGGTAAAAGTAGCCTTATGTCAGATTATAGATGATGAATGAAAAAGTAAATTTTGAAACATCACATACTTATCGAATGTTAGGTGAAATTTGCGGGTAGCCAATCCCGTGCAAGTTTAAGGACGCGGGCTCGCGGACTAGGGCATATTGTTAGGGGTAGCTCCCCGAAGCACGAGTATGTTCTCTTGGTGGCTGAATTAATATTAAAGAAGATGTATGGAGCAAGGAGAAGTCCTCATAACATTTATTCTTAGGGTATTAAGTTTTTTTGTTTTTCAGAAAATTTTTGATATTATAATTATGAAAGTAACTTAAACAAAAGGAGGACAAATACTTTGAAAAAATTTATTAGTTTACTTTTATCACTCGCTCTTGTTATTTGTTGCGTAAGTCCGGTGTGTGCAGCCTCAACCGCGACATCCGCAGAAATTCAAGTATTAACAGATTTAGGTATTGTTAAGGGTTATGAAGATGGTTCTTTCAGACCAGATGATGTTATTACAAGAGCAGAAGTAGTTGCTATTATTAACAGAGTTCAAGGTCTTTCTGACGCGGCGAAAGCAGCTTCAGGCGTTTCAATTTACTCTGATGTTAAAGCAACAGATTGGTTTGCAGGTGATGTAAATCTTGCTACTCAAATGGGAATTATCTCAGGCGACGGCGACGGCACATTCAGACCTAATGACCAAGTAAAATATGAAGAAGCAGTTAAGATGGTTGTAGCAGCTCTTGGTTACAACAAAGAATATGTTATGAAACAAGGCGGATGGCCTACAGGTTATCTTGTAATTGCGACACAAGCTGAAGTAACAAAAGGTCTTTCTGTTGCAGCAGGCGACCCAGCTTACAGAGGCGTTGTTGCTAAGTTAGTATATCAAGCACTTACTGCGCCTATGATGGTTCTTTCAACATATGATGATGATGGTAAAGCTACCTATAAAGCTGACCCTAATTCAACACTTTTAGGTAAGAAACTTAATTTTGCAAAAGTAACAGGTTTTGTTTCTGCTAATAATGTTTCTGCGCTTTCTGGCTCTGAAACAGATGCAACAAATACTGTAAGACTTATGTATAATAAAGTAGTAGGTAATAAAGACATTTTAGATACAAATAAAAAAGAATTTATTACAAATACTGATTATGCTCTTGGTCATATTTATGATTTTTATATCGCAGAAGATGACAATAAACTTTATATTGTTAGCGCGGAAGAAGGAAAAAATGAAACTATTACCTTAGTTGAAAATGAAGAGTATGTAATCACATCAAAAGATAATACTATTACAGTAGAAGATTTAGATGGCAAAGAAGAAGATTACGAATTATCAGATACTTATAAAGCTCTTGTTAATGGTAAGGTTGATACTCTTCCTACCGAGTTTGATTCTGATGATGTTGTTGAATTAATTGATGTTGATAATGATAATGAATATGATTATGTGTTTATTACAAAGTATGTTATTGGTGTTGTAGATTCTATTTATGGCAACAATAAGAAAATTAGTTTTAAAAACATTTCTCGTATTATTGATATGACAAAATATCTCGAAGAAGAAGATTACTCATATTCAATTGTTATTAATGGAACTAAAAGAGTTTATGATATTTCAGATTTAATGGAATATGATGTTCTTACAATTATTGAATCAGATAAAAGTATTGATATTACCGTATCAAGAAATACTGTTGATGGCGAAGTAGATAGCGTAAATGACGCAGATAAAATTTATTATATCAACGGAGAAGAATATAAAGTATCAACTGCTCAGGGTATCGAGCTTGGTTTAGAGGGTACATTCTATCTTGATACATTTGGTAAGATTGCTTGGTATAAAGGTTTTACATCTTATTCAGGTAATTTAGGATATGTTGCGGGCAAGGGTCCTATTACAAAACTTGGTGAAACATATTATGAAATTTTAATTCTTACAAAGAATGGTAAATTTGAAACATATACTTTATCAGATAAAGTAGATGAAACAGAAGTTTCTAAGTATGACTTAATTTCTTATAAAACTAAAGACGGCAAAATTTCTTCTATTGAAGTACTTAACAAGGTGGATAATCCAGAGTATTCAGAAATAGGATCAGTAAAGTACAATGCTTCAGTAAATGCTTTTGATGGTAGATATGGTATTGATGAATCAACAATTATTTTCTTTGTTGATAAAGAGGCAGATATTGATGATTATACTGTTGGAAATATCTATAGCTTAGCAGATGAAAAATTTTATGATATTACTATTGTTGAAAAAGACAAATATACAAATAATGCTACTATTGTAATTATTAATAATATTGTTGGCGGAATTGCGGACAACGCACCTCTCGCAGTATTAGTTAATAACAAAACAGTACAATACAATGACGAAGTTGTAAATGCTTTAACTTTCTTATCAGAAGGAAAAGAAATTACATTATATACTTCTGTAGATTATGATGGGGCTTTACCAGTTCGTGGAGAAGTATTTGAATATTCTACAAACGAAGACGGCGACATTGATATTATTAACATTAATATTAATACTGAAACTATAGTAGATAATAAAATTGTTGATGTTAACGCAGAAATCGTAGAAGATAAAGTAGGAAATGTTATTACTCTCGCAGATAGCGGTAAAGTAAATATTTCTAAAATTGAAAATATTTATCTTGTTGATTTAGATAAGTCAAAAATCGTTCCAGAAATTGGTGCTATTGGTGATATCATTAAATCAAGAGAATCAGAAGGCGATGTTTGCGTAAAAGCTTATATCAAGTATGTTGATGAAAAGCCATTTGAAATGGTTGTATATTTCAAAACAAATGATTAATTATTAAGGGAAGTCGAGAGACTTCCCTTTATTTTTTTTATTATTTTTTATATTATATATATAGAAAGTTAAGGAAAGGATTTGATAATTATGGTTAATAAAATACTGCAAAAGGCATATTGTAAAGCAACAAAAAAATATAAAAAGTTAAAATTAAATGAAAAAAAAAGATTTGAAAAAATTGTTAAAAAAATTGTTTTACCTGTATTAATTAAAAAAATCAAGAACGGACAAGAGGTAGTTTCTGTTCATAGCTTTGATGAATTATTTGGCTCTCCAGAAATGCCTAATTATAATCATTATATAGATGAATATTTAGTAGAAAATAAATTATGTTTGTATCTTGATAAAGAAACAAAATTATGCTCAGTTCATTGGCTTCGAACATTTAAAGGTACAAACTACGATCCAATTAATTGTGTTAAATTAAAAGAAAGGATTTGATAACTATGGCAACAACACTTGGAGGCAATCGCTGGGATGATGAAGTTACTCCTCTCGATGACGATTGGTATGCTTTTAAAATGGAACAAGAAAGAAACGAAGATCCAACTGATATGGATTATGTTAAAGAAGGATATGGAGACGAGGAGGAGTATTAATGATTTATACTTATGATGATGGTCTTAAAATATTAGAATTAATTAAATCTCTTAATGCGGCAGGCAATGGTCCTTGGGATACTCGCGTTGAGGTTGCGTTTAAACAATATAATTATTATTTAAAATTATTACAGAAAGGGAAATGATAGCTATGTTTAACTACAGATATGGAATTGTATGCAATGAAAAATACTTTTATGAAATTGAAGCAGATAATATTGATGATGCTTTAGCTGTTGCAAGAGAATTCTTTGAAGATGATTGCGCGCACGGGCTATGCGGTAATGAAACTTCTTATAGAACAGGTTGTGTAGTTACTGCGGAGGAGCTTTAATATGTACCTTGTAATTGATAAAGAACAAATAAACGAAGAACCTATCGTCTATGGTTTATTTACAACAGAAGAAAAAGCAAATGAAGCTAAAAATCATATTATTGATTTAACTGCTGAAGAAGTATTCGCGGTTGACCCAAAAGAATCTGGTGTTGATAGAGAATATGATGAAAAATGGGTTCGCGCAGAAATAGATGAAACTTTAATTATTATAGAGATCACGGAATTAGATAAATTTATAGTTCCCTTACCGGAAGGAGAAGATTATAATGTTTAATAAAAATAAAGTAGTAGAAGAATCATTTGCTCCTGTAACGAAAGAAGAATTACAAGAGTTAAATAGAAAATACCTTGAAGACGTTGAGAAAAAATATCTTGGTCTTGATAAATTTATTAATGAAGAAATTAGAAAATGTGCTGCAAATGGATATGCTCATTACGAATACGATTTTTACTCTCATCCTTTTGTAAAGTTTATGTCAAAAAGATTTGAAGAACTTGTAAAATCATACCAAGATAGAGGTTTTAATGTTAGTGTTAACCGCACATTAGGTATAATAGAATTAAAATGGGGTCATTTATTATAAGTTTATTTTTTAAATAAAATATTATATTATATCTATATAATCAAAAGAAAGAGAAGGAGTAATACAATGGCAGAAATAGAACAATTTGTAGAATTTGGTATAACGGGTAAAGAATTTTTAGCAGCATTGAATTATGCACAGTGTGCCGATAAAGTGCCCCAGGCTATTATACATTCATTAAAACAAAATTTAAATAAAAAATTATATTTAGATATACCTGATTACGAGACTGTTAAACTTTGGCAATTTGATAATGGTTATGATTTTATGCGTTTGGCAATAAGTTTTTCTAGCAAAGTAGAAAGTAAGTTATATACTTATTTAAATTATTGTTATAAACAAAGAAAAAAACAACAATATAAAGATATAAGGGAGCATTATCATAAACATCTTAGGAGGTATAAATATGGTAAAAATCTATTGGTATAATATTTATAAAAATGAAAAGAAACAAATCGGAGAAAAAGAAAGTATTGAACAGGCTTGGAAATTAATTTCAGAGTATATTAAAGGTATGAGTTTTCAATCTTACTATTATAGGTGTTGGGATGAGAATGGCTGCACATATGTTGATTATGGTAGTCATACTTATTGGTTTATTATAGAACCTATTTACGAGGAAGGAGTTATTTAATATGGCAAATTTTCATAATCAAGAATGGTTTGATAATCATCTTAACCATCATTTATATAACTTAAGGCAGTTGGGCTATGAAGTTACTGCAATATTTTATCTTGGATCAGGTAATTATGGATTAGATATGGAAGAATCTGATTTTGATACTATTGCTTTTGTAACTCCTACTCTTAAAGATATTTGTAAACAAGAAAGATTTATAAATTCTACAATTTTTTTAGAAAATGGAGAAGCAAAAGTAAAGGATATCAGGTATTTACCTACTTTGGTATTGAATCAAAATCCTGCAGATATTCAATTATTTAATTCAATTTCTTATTATATAGCCTCTAATTATAAAGCAGAATGGTTAGAATTACTCAAATATAGAGAAATAATTTGGAATTGGAACATTCCAAAGTTTGTATGTGCAGTATCGAGCCAAGCTCATAAAGCTATTAAAGAATGCTATAATAAATTAGAATGTGGCGATGATAGATGTTGTTGGAAAAAAGCATCTATAGTTTTAAGATGTTTAGATTATATTTGTAAAATAAATAAAGACCCTTACTTAGCTAATGATTTTTTTACATCTGAAACTACAGAATGGAAAAGAGCTTTTCAGGCAAAGAAAAATGCTTACACTACAACTTCTTTAGTTCCATTTGGAAATGAACAGTACAAAGAAATTTTTAAATACTTAGAAACATTAGAAAAGGTTCGTACGTTATATATAAAAGAACACGATGAATTCAATACAAATAATTTACCAGAGAATTTTTATAAATTAATTGAAGATATTGTAAAGAAAGGATTGATGTAAAAATGACAGTAAGTCAGCAGATTATTGATGTGTTAAATGTGTTATGTGAAAAATTTGGTATAGTGATTGACTGGACAGGAGAAAATGTTATACCTTATTTAGAAGTTTTAGGCTCAAGAGTAGTAAGTTATGTAATTGGTACTTCTTGGGTGTGGATGGCTTTGGGAATATTAATGTTTATTATTATGCTCGTTGCTGCGGGAGTTTGTATTAAAGGTTGTAGTCTTGAAAGAAATGAATACGATAAAATAGATTGGATATTTACAGGTTGTATAGTTTGTATACCGCTTTTTATTCTTTCAATAGGTATAATACTTACTCAAACTTTTGATATAATTAGAGCTTATACAATTCCAGAATTAACGATTATAGATTTTATTAGACCTTACTTACAGTAAGGTTTTTCTTTTGATAGTTTATATAAATTATAATAATATATTTATATAAAGAAAGGAAAAAGATTATGGCTAAAAGATTAACAGAAGAGGATAAAGTTTTAATAAAACAAACTTATGCGGAATGCGGGACCTATGCAGAAACTGCTAGACGCACTGGCTTTTCTGCAAGTACGGTTAAAAGATATGCAAACGAAGAAATTGTTGTCAAGTTACCAGAGATAGACTTGGGACCAATAGACATAGAATTTCCAAGCTTTTGCGAAAATGGCTTTATAGTTGATTTTAATATTTCAGAAGAAGAACTTAATGAATTAAAAGAATTTCAGAAAGGATTGTAATTATGTTTTCAACTACAGAATCAATGTATCACCCAGGATATTATTTAATAAAAATTAATTGTGATCAATTAGTTGATGATTATAATATACATACTAATTATTATCCTATTGTTGCGGCAAGACTTTTTGAAATGCGGCTGGCTGACTATCTTAGCTTTCTTCGCGATAAATGCGGAGCAACTATCATAGGAAAACAAGGCTGGCCTGTGGCGTATTTTGCTGACGCCCGCAACTGCAATCAAGTAGTAGCAGAATTAAATAAAAGATGGAATAAATGTAAAGAAAGGATGAAAGAAAATGTCTAAACAATATATTGTAATACCTATTGATGAGTTTAAAGATATCTATGCGGGTTATCTCTCTAACGAGGCGTTAGAATGCGGCGGCGTCGATAACTGGGAATGGTGTGGAGAATCAATGAAAAATTATGCGGAAGGAAAAGACTGGCACGAGTTCGTTGAGAAAGAAATTGCGGAAGCTATTAAAAATTCTGCAACTTTAAATATTGATTTGGAGGATAAATAAAGTGATTTTAATTAATCTTTATGGTGCTCCTGGTAGCGGGAAATCTACCGGAGCCGCATATATTTTCGCAAAACTTAAAATGGCAGGTATAAACGCAGAACTTGTAACAGAATTTGCGAAAGATAAAGTTTGGGAAGAAAGCAAAGAAGTTTTTAATAATCAGGCTTATCTTTTTGGAAAACAATATTTCAGAATTTCCAGATGTGCAGATAAAGTGGATGTAATCGTAACCGATTCTCCACTACCCCTATCTATTTTTTACAATACTACCGAAGTTCTGGGTCAAGAATTTAATAATATGGTTATGAAAGTGGCTAATTCGTACAAAGGAATGAATTATCTTATATATCGTGTAAAACCATATAATCCAAGTGGAAGATTTCAAACCGAAGAAGAATCGAATGAACTTACAGATAAATTTGAAGATTTTTTAAATTTTTATTTAATTGACTTCAAGACAATTCCCGGAGATATTAAAGGATATGATCAAATCGTAGGAGAAATTTTAGCGGCTCTCAAATAAGAGAGCTTTTTTGATTTTTTTATAAAAATATGATATAATATATATGTAATAAAAATAAAGGAAGTGTTTAAATATGAGATATTTTATGTTTGTTATAAATTTTATAATTTTTCTTGGTTCCCTTATAGGTATGGCTTTTCATCTCATTCGCGGACAGTTTGATATTGCTTGGATAGCAGTGTTATGTGCAGCATTTGGTTGGGGAAACTTATGTGTAATCGAATAAAAATAAGGGGAAAGTTAAATGAAATTAAATGACCAAACAATTTACAACTTAAAGGTTAGAGTCAAAGATTATGTCGTAGACAAAGAATATGGTTTTTGCATTTTAGCAGATTATATGCGCCCAGCTAATTATTTAGATATGGATGTGCACGAATTTCAATATTTATATAATGCAGTGTGTAGTATGAAAGAATTAATTGAAAAGGAGAGAGAAAAATATGCCAGATCGTAATAGTCTTGGTACAAGAATGAAAACTTATTATGAAGAAGTGCCAAAGTTCCATCTGTATAGACGAACCCCTGTGGCAATTCGCATTGATGGTAAGGCTTTTCATACTTTTACTCGTGGTTTTAAGAAACCATTTGATGAAATTTTAATTAAATCAATGCAGCAAACAATGCTGTATCTTTGTGAAAATATTCAGGGTTGCGTACTTGGCTATACTCAATCTGATGAAATAACTCTAATTCTTCAGGATTATAAAACATTAACAACCAGCGCTTGGTTTGATTATGAAATCCAGAAGATATGTAGTATCTCGGCAAGTATGGCAACAATGGCTTTTAATAAATATTTTTCAGAAAATGTAAGTGAATGGTGCAAAGATAATGGTCTTGCAACTATTCGATATCTCAATGAAGGAAAAGACGAAGAACTTTTAAAACAATACAATATTTATTGGAGCGCTGTTCATAAGGGCGCAATGTTCGATGCCAGATGCTTTAATATTCCAAAAGAAGAAGTAAC
>JAZOLP010000135.1:0-3891 GCA_045653225.1 Bacilli bacterium | reverse complement strand
TAATCATCTCCTTTAGTACTAGTATACTAGAAATTGATTATTATTAATATTTTTATGCTAAAATATTTTAAAAGATATAAAATGTAAAATTATATAAAAAATTAAAAAATGTGTTATAATACATATATATAAGAGGTATTATATGATGGATTTAAGTTTTTTATTTTTCCTAGAATCAATATCATTAGGAGTTGCGCTCGCAATGGATGCATTTTCTGTTTCATTAGCTAATGGTATGAATGAACCATGTATGAAAAGAAACAAGATGCTTGTTATAGCGTTAGTGTTTGGTGTGTTTCAAGGTTTAATGCCTTTAATTGGATGGGGTTTTGTTCATACGATTGCAAGTATTTTTGTAATTATTGAAAAGTTCATTCCATGGATTGCATTAGCTCTTTTATCATTTCTTGGAATTAAAATGATTATCGAAGCAATAAAAGAATGTGATGATGATGAAGAGTGTTGTGCAAAAAAAGGGTTTGCTTTAATTTTAGTTCAAGGTATAGCAACATCAATTGATGCTTTAAGTGTGGGTGTTACTAATTCTAAATATAACTTTTTTTATGCTGCACTTTCATCTTTAATTATTGCAGTTATTACATTTGTTATTTGTTATATTGGAATTATTTTAGGGAAAAAGTTTGGTACTAAATTTTCTAAATTTGCTGCTATATTTGGTGGAGTTATTTTGGTGCTAATTGGCATTGAGATATTCTTAAGTGGCATATTAGGTTAAATAACAGTTTAAATAATTCAATTAAAGAATTATTCAACTCTCTTATAAATAAGAGAGTTTTTATATTTTTAATATGTATTATATTGTTAAATAAAAAATATATTTTTTTAACTTTTTGTTTTCTTGCAAAAACATCAATAATGTGGTATAATAAATTATTAGGAAGAATTTACTATTTAAAGTTATAAAGAGGTAAAAATGAAAATTAGATGTAAGAATTGTTATCGAGTTTTAGACAAAAATGAAGAATATTGTAAAGCTTGTGGTGAACATAGTGAACAAATGCGCAGAGCTATGGATACAGGTAATTATGGTGGTGCACCTGTTGATAGATTAAAAATAGGATTATTATTATTCTTTATTCTTGCTTTTTTAGGCAGTGGTGTTGTTATGGTTACATTAGCTGTTATTAAGAAAGATAGTACAAATGACTTATTTAAATCTACTTACGCATTATTACTTAGTTCTGGTATTACAATTTTATCAATTGTAATTGTACATCATAAAGATTTGATAGATTTTATTTGGAATGGTAATAAAAAACAATTTAGTCAATGCTTATTAATTGGTCTTATGAGTGTTGTTATTGTATCATTATTATCTTTATTAACTGATTTCACAAGAGTTATTCCAACTGTTTTTACTGATTATTTACATAGTGGCTATGCTAGATTCTTTAGTGGAAAAACTACTAATGCATCGTTTATTTTAATTTCTTTAATTTGTGTTGTTGTTGTTGAAGAAATTGTGTTTAGAAGATTATTAGTTGATGCTTTAGATGATGCAACTATGTTAAGTGATGTAATGATTATTTTGGTTGGTGGTTTAGTAGGTACTATTTGTGATTTTGCATGGATTATGGCTACTGAAACAATTATTGTTGCATTTATTATTAATCTAGTAATGACTGGTATATATGTAAATTCTAATCGTAGTTTAGGTTTAAATATATTCTTAAGACTATTAATTATCGCAATCCAATTTTTAATTTTTTATGTATAAATAAAGGAGTATAAACATGAGTTTAACAGCAGGTATAGTTGGTTTACCTAATGTAGGTAAGTCAACATTATTTAACGCCATTACAAAAGCTGGTGCTTATATGGCAAATTTCCCTTTCGCAACAATTGAACCTAATGTTGGTGTTGTTGAGGTTAGAGATGAAAGATTAGACAATATTGTAAAAATTGTTAATCCAAGAAGTGTAGTTAGAACGAGTTTCTCATTTACTGATATCGCAGGACTTGTTAAAGGTGCATCAAAAGGTGAAGGTCTTGGAAATCAATTTTTAAGTCATATTCGAGATGTAGATGCAATCTGTCAAGTAGTTAGATGTTTTGATGATTCAAATATTACACATGTATCTGGTAAAGTAGATCCTATTGATGATATTGAAATTGTAAATTTAGAACTTATTTTAGCGGATTTAGAAGTAGTTGAAAATCGTATTCCAAAGATTGAAAAGAAAGCACAACATAAAGTTGAAAAAGAAGCAGTTATTGAATATAGTATTCTTACAAGACTTCGTGATGCATTTATGAATAATTTACCAGCACGTAGTGTTGATTTAACTGATGAAGAAAAATTCTTTATTAAAAACTATCAATTCCTTACTATGAAACCAATGTTATATGTATGTAATGTTTCAGAAGATGATATGGCAAATGGTAATGAATATGTTGAAAAAGTTAAAGATTATGCTTCAAAAGAAGGATCTAAAGTAGTAATAATTTCTGCTAAAATAGAAGAAGAATTATCAGCACTTGATGAAGAAGAGCGCGCTATGTTCTTAGAAGATTTAGGTGTTAAAGAAAGTGGTTTAGACAAACTAATTAAAGAAGCATATGAGCTTTTAGGACTTAGAACTTTCTTTACTGCTGGTGAAAAAGAATGTCGTGCATGGACATTTAAAAATGGTATGAAAGCTCCACAATGCGCTGGTGTTATTCATACAGACTTTGAAAAAGGGTTTATTAAAGCTGAAACATATTCATATGATGATCTTATGAAATATGGAACACCATTAAAGGTAAAAGAGGCTGGTCGCGTTCGTCTTGAAGGAAAAGAATATGTAGTTCAAGATGGCGATGTAATGTTATTTAGATTTAACGTTTAATTTTAGAAAGGAGTGGCAACATGGAAGTTCAAAGCAATAAAATATTAGAACAATATAAGATTTCAAATGAAAGAAGTTATAATTTCTTAATGCGCGGTGTTGAAATTATGAAGATTTTATTAAATAGAAATTTTGATTCATTTATTATTGGCTCGTCTGTTAGAAATTTATATCTTGGTAAAGAAATTGAAACTATTGAAATCGTATCTACTGCTACTCCAACAGAAATTAAAGATATTTTCCCTGCGACAATCATTGAAAGAAGTGGTTTTACTTATTTAAGAGAACATGGTAAATATGTTATTTTTAGTCAGTTTAGTGATCAGGTATCGTCTCTTTCTAAAAAGGTTAGTTTAAGACATTATAATAAGAAATTAATTGCTACGTTGAGTAATAAATATTTTACAATTAATTCATTAGCTCTTACTCCAAATTTAGTTATTACTAATATTTTTGACGGTATTAGAGATTTGGATGAAATGAATATTAAAACAACAGAAAAAGCTAAAAATATTTTTACTAAAAGTCCTATTGCAATGCTAGAAGCATTTGTCTTAGTTTCTGAGTATAATTTTGATATTGATTCTAGATGTATAAAAGCAATTAGTCGTTATTGTTCATTTTTAGATGATATTAAAGATACTGATTTTATTAGAAAGTTTAGACAAATATTAAAAGGACCTTATGCAAAAAGAGCGTTACAGTTAATTATCAAGCATAAATTATTTAGATTCATAAAAGTTTATGATGTTGTAATTAAGAAAATTTATGCTAATTATGATGAATTCAGTTTCTTAGAAAAAGTATCTATTTTATATTTGTTACTTGGTTCTATTCCTGATGCTGCATTTATTTCTCAAAGTGATTTGAAACAAATTACAGAAACAATGACTATATCTCAACTTATTACAACTGATAAAATTACTCCAATGATGGTTTATAATATTGGTAGTGAAAAACTTTATTCTGCAAATCGTATTGCTCTTGCATATAAACCTAAGTATTCAAATCAGGAAAAATTAATCAAAAAATTATCTAG
>JAZOLP010000134.1:0-15444 GCA_045653225.1 Bacilli bacterium | reverse complement strand
TGCATATTCCTTATTGGACAAACTTCCATTAAGGCACAAGAGACATATACTACAACATCAAGCGACTCTATCCTAATAAAATATTTAGCTGAAAACAATATTTTCCCTTCTAATAATAATGAAGTAAGAATAATAAGAATAGTAGAACAAAAATTACATCAATTTGATGATGATGAAATCGCGTAAATTATATTTATTTGTTAGTATAAAGAGTGGATATCATTTGACAAAATGATAAAAAACATATATAATATTATATATAAATTATATATTAAACGTTGAACAGGATACGATTATTAGATGCGTGTTTAAAAGTGAGGTAGGATAGTGAGAACTACTAAATAATGGCTAATAGTTACTCCCTGCGAGTTTTCTTTAGAAATAAAGAACGTATATCTGCGTTAAAGATTTTAAAGGGCATAAGAGATTTTCTTATGAACTAAGGTGGTACCGCGCCTGTTTAGTTAAAGCCTGCTAAACATACGTCCTTAGAGAACTTGTATTTTTTCATGTACAGTTATCTAAGGCTTTTTATATTATTCGGAGGTATAAAAAAAATGATTAAAATTACATTTCCAGATTTATCTGTAAAAGAATTCGAATGTGGAATTACTGCGGAAAAAATTGCTGAAACAATTTCTTCTAGTCTTGCAAAAAAATGTATTATTGCAAAAGTTAATGATGAACTTTATGATATGAGTCGTCCTATTGTAGAAGATGCAAAATTAGAACTATTAACTGATGTATCAAGTTATTATGATTTACTAAACCATTCTTGTGCTCACTTACTTGCATGGGCATTAAAAGAACTATATCCAAATGCAATGTTTGGTGTAGGACCAGCTATTGAAGAAGGTTTCTACTATGATGTTGATTTAGGTGATGTTAAACTTACTGAAGAAGACTTACCTAAACTAGAAAAGAAAATGGCATCACTTGTTGCAAGTGGAGAAAAAATTCAACGTTATGAAGTATCTAAAGAAGAAGCTTTAGAATTATTCAAGAGTGATGTTTATAAAACAGAACTTATTAATGAACTTCCTGATGATAGTGTTATTACTGTTTATGAACAAGGTAGTTATAAAGACTTATGTCGTGGACCACATGTTGCAAGTGTTAAATTCTTAAAGAACTTTAAACTTCTTGCATGTAGTGGTGCATACTGGAGAGGTGATGCAAACCGTCAAATGTTACAAAGAGTATATGGTACATGTTTTGGAACAGCTGAAGAATTAAAAGAACATCTTCATAATCTTGAAGAAAGAAAAAAACGTGACCATAGAAAATTAGGTAAAGAATTAGGCTTATTCATGATGAGTGAATATGGTCCTGGTTTCCCATTCTGGCTACCAAATGGTATGACTTTAAAAAATACACTAGTAGGTTTCTGGACTGATATTCATACTAAACACGGATATAAATTTATTCAAACTCCTACTATGTTAAATAGAGAACTTTGGGAAACTTCAGGTCACTGGTTTAACTATAAAGAAAACATGTATACATCTACTATTGATGAGGCTGAATTTGCTATTAAACCAATGAACTGTCCAGGTGGTATGCTTGTTTATAAAAATGACATTCATTCATATCGTGACTTCCCACTACGTCTTGGTGAATTAGGTCTAGTACATCGTCATGAAGCAAGTGGAGCTTTAAGTGGTTTATTTAGAGTTAGAACATTTACTCAAGATGATGCACACATCTTTATGACTGAAGATCAAATAAGAGATGAAATTGCAGAAATTATTCTTCTTTACAAAAAAGTATATTCAGTATTTAACTTAAACTTCCATATTGAACTTTCAACTCGACCAGAAGATAAATATATTGGCGAAATTGCTGTATGGGATAAAGCTGAAATAGCTCTTGCAGAAGCTTGTAAGAAAGCAGGATTTGATTATAAATTAAATCCTGGTGATGGTGCATTCTATGGACCTAAACTTGACTTTAAATTAAGAGATTCTATGAACCGTATTTGGCAATGTGGTACAATCCAACTTGATATGAACTTACCAGAAAGATTTGATTTAACATATATCGCAGAAGATGGTACTAAAAAACGTCCTATCATGATTCATAGAGCATTATTTGGATCTTTAGAAAGATTTATTGGTATCTTAATTGAACACTATGGTGGCGCATTCCCTACATGGCTTGCTCCTGTACAAGTTAAGATTATTCCAGTAAATAACGAATTCCATTTAGACTACGCAAAATCAGTATTTAAAAAACTAGAAGATTTAGGTATTAGATGTGAAATCGATGATCGTGATGAAAAATTAGGTTATAAGATGCGTGAAGCACAAATGAAGAAGATTCCATATCAACTTGTTCTAGGTGATAAAGAAGTAGAATCAACTTCAGTTAATGCTCGTAAATACGGTGAACAAGCTCAAAATTCTTATTCATTAGAAGAATTTACTAACATGCTTGTTGATCTTGTTAAAAATCTAAAATAATTTATAAAAATATAATTGGTGTATCTAGATATTAAATTATCTATACACCTTTTGTATTTATTTCGTCAAATAAAGTCAAATAAAGCCATAAATTAGATAGTTTTACATTAATTTGTCTAATTATTCACAACTATATTAACTTTTAAAAATACAGCCTTATTTAGTCTTTAAATTGACACTAAAAAACCTTTAAAAAATATAAGTAAACATTGAGTTTTTTTAATATTTAAAAATATTATTTTATTACTTGATTATTTATAAAATAAGTGTATAATAAAGCTATAATTATATGTATATTGTAATTTAAAATTTTAATGATTTAAGGAGGAATAATACTTTGGAAAAAGTTATTATTGAATTAAAGAACGTATCTTTAAGATACGATGACGATCCAGAAAACCCAATCGTCGATAATATTAATTTACAAATTTATGAAAATGAATTTGTTACACTTCTTGGACCATCAGGTTGTGGTAAAACTACAACTTTAAGAATGATTGCTGGGTTCCAAACACCAACAGAAGGTGAAGTTATTATTGATGGAAAAGTATTTAATGATATTCCACCATATGCTCGCCCAATCAACACAGTATTCCAACGTTATGCATTATTCCCGCATTTAAATGTAATAGATAATGTAAAAATTGGACTTAACAATCGCCCACTTAAGAATTTAATTGAATTCTTTGGCGGAGAAGAAAAAATTTTAAATGAAATCAAACAAGATAAATTAGCAAAAGGTATGTCTGAAGAAAAAGCATCTAAAGCTAATCGTTTTGAAATCAGTAAAAAAATTAACGAACACATTGATATTGCTGCAAAAGAAGCATTAGCACTTGTTAAATTAACTGACAAAGCTACTCGTAAAATTGACCAAATGTCTGGTGGTCAACAACAACGTGTTGCCATCGCAAGAGCAATTATCAATAAACCAAAAATCTTATTACTTGATGAACCACTTGCAGCACTTGACTTAAAACTACGTCAAAACATGCAATATGAGTTAAAAGAAATGCAAAGAGCTCTTGGTATTACATTTATCTTCGTAACACATGACCAAGAAGAAGCAATGACAATGAGTGATAGAGTTGTTGTAATGCAAGATGGTATTATTCAACAACTTGGTACTCCTGAAGACATCTATAATGAACCAGTTAATCCATTTGTTGCAAACTTTATTGGTGAAACAAATATTGTTAGAGGTACTTATTTAAGTGAAGGATTAATTGAATTCTTAGGTGTAGAAATGCCAATTCAAGGATATAAATTTGCTGATGGTGAAAAAGTTGACGTTGTAATCCGTCCAGAAGACTGGGACGTTGTTCCACTTGAACAAGCAAAACTTATTGGTACAGTTACATCAAGAATCTTTAAAGGTGTTCACTATGAAATTTGTGCAATGTTTGGTGAAAAAGAAATTGTTATTCACGCTTATGAAACACCAAATGTTGGAGATAAGATTGGTCTAAAAGTAGACCCATATGAAATCCACTTAATGAAAGTAGATTTAACAGAAGAAGAGTCTGAGGAAACAGCGGATGAATAAGAAGTTTGCGCGTTTATCTACGCCTTACTTATACTGGTTATACATTTTAGCATTATTCCCTGCACTATTTATGTTTGCTTTAATGTTTTTAGATATTCCAGAAGGTTTAGATATTTCTAATGGATTAAAATTTACATTAGATAACTTTAAACAACTAACTGAACCATCAACATTAATTGCATTTAAAAATAGTTTCTTATATGCTTTAATTGCAACTGTTCTTAGTATATTGTTTGGCTATCTTGTAGCTTTCAGATTATTTAGATCAAAGTTTAAAAATAAATTTTTAGTATTAGTAATTTTAATTTTACCAATGTGGACTAATATCCTACTTAGAACAGAATCACTTGCTGGATTCTTAAACTCTAATGGTAACGTAGTACTTAGTCTACTAGGTATTGATAGTGCTGAATTCGACTTACTTGGTACACCATTTGCAGTAATATTTGGTTTATTTGTAACATATGTACCATTCATGGTTATGCCAATTTTTAACTCATTAGAAAAGATTGACAAATCAATTGAAGAAGCTGCACTAGACTTAGGACTTACACATACTCAAAAATTCTTTAAAGTTATTTTACCAATGTCTTCAAAAGGTATCGTAACTGGTTCAATTATGGTATTCTTACCATGTCTTTCTGGATTTGCAATTCCTGAAATTTTAGGTCGTGGTAATATCGTATTAATCGGTAACGTAATTGAAGCATCATTTAAGAACATGAGTTATACTATCGGATCACTACTTGCAGTAATTATTTTAGTTGTAATTCTACTTAGTATCTTCATTGTTAGCAAAATTGACAAGGAAGGAGAAACACTACTATAATGAAAAATCAAGAAATAAAATATATCAATGGTGTTCCTGTAGCACGTATAGAAGATTACGGCTATCGTGACTTCTCAATTGTTCACAAAATTTGGAAAGTAATTTCAACTATTTTAGTATACATTGTAATATTCTTAGTTTACTTATCAGTATTAATTATTGCTGTTAAATCATTTAATGCTGATACAGCACAATCAGAATTTACACAGTTTACATTTAAACATTATATTAATATGTTTAAAGATGCATCACTATCATATGCAATTGGTAACACATTTAAAATTAGTATTGTAGCAACATTAGCATCAACTGTAGCTGGTACTTTAATTGCAGTAGGTATTCACTACTTATTTGGTAAAAAACGTCAATACCTAATGATGTTAAATAATATCCCATTACTTAATGCTGATATCGTTACTGGTATTTCAATCATGTTAATTTTCTCTGTTATTATGAGAATCCCTGGACTTGATTATATATTTGGTTTCCCTACAATGCTTGTTGCACATGTATATTTCTGTTTACCTTATGTAATCTTAAATGTACTACCAAAACTAAAAGAAATCGATCCGAATATGATGGATGCAGCACTAGATTTAGGTCTTAAACCACATAAAGCTTTATTAAAAGTAATTGTACCTGCAATTAAATCAGGTATCTTTGCTGGATTAATCTTTGCATTTACAATGAGTTTTGATGACTTCGTAATAAGTTACTATACTACTGGTAATGGATTTAATAACTTATCAATTTGGATTTATAGTTCAATTGGTAGAAAGTCACTTAAACCTCAAGTTTACGCATTTAGTACAGTTATTACATTTGGTGCTATGGCATTATTACTTGTTGCTAATTTCTTATCTAGCAGAAAGGCAGTTAAATATGGCAAAAAGAAGTAAAAAATCTTTAGTATTAATCGTTATAATCGCAATCATTAGTTTATTTACATCAGGTTGTTCAGGAAAAGAAACACTACTTTTCTTAAACTGGGGTGAATATATTAACTATGATATGGTCGAAGCATTTGAAAAAGAATATAATTGTAATGTTATTGTAGACTTAGCTGATTCAAATGAATTATTCTACGCAAAAGTAAAAAGTGGTACAACTGCATATGACCTTGTTTGTCCTGCAGAATACATGGTACAAAAAATGTATATGAATGATTTACTTCAACCACTTTATCATAATGAAGAAGAAAAAGCAAAATACTTCCCTACACTTGCAAATGGAGAAGTATCGTTTATGGATGGTGTAAACCAAATTGCAGAAAAACTAGATATATCTATGAAAGATGCACTAGGCGATAGTTACCAAACAGGTGAAATTGAAAAATACTATATGCCATACTTCTGGGGTACATTTGGTTTAATGTATAATAAACAACTTGAAATCTTTGAAGATAAACAAACTTGGGATACAACTGACATGGATAACCCTATTTTAATTAGTGATACTCCTGATGGACACCCTGATATCTTACAAAGAAATAACGCATGGAAGATTTTCTTCTTTGATGAAACAGCAGATGAAGTATTACCTGAATCAATTAGAGTTGGACAATACAGCGCAGTAAGATTTACATATGGTGCTGTTATGACATATCTTGATGGTACACCAAATACACCTGTTAATGATGGAATCGAAAGATTTAAAGAAACACTATCAAGAAGAAGATATACACAATGGGCTGCAGATGAACTTAAACATAGTATTGAAGCTCATGAAATTGATATGGCATTTGCATATACTGGTGACTGTTTAGATATGGTATATTTAAGATTCCTAGAACGCGGATTAACATTCGAAACATTAGATTTCTTCACATATGCACCAACAGAAACTATGGCACATATCGATGCGTTAGTAATTCCTAAAAATGCTCGTCATGCAGATCTTGCAAGAAAGTTCATTAACTTCTTACTAATTCCAGATAACGCATGGTTAAACAACAGAGACATTGGTTATCTTCCACCACTACAACAAGTATACGATATGATCGTTACTAAGGGTGCTCCAAATGTTTCAGAAGATAGTTACTTATATTTTGAAAGAACAGAAGAAGAAATGTTCTGGAGAGAAAACTGGGCTAAAGCTATTCAAGCAATTGAACCAAGAGAAGGTATGGATTTAACACCATTCTCTTACTTTGAAACAGAAGATATTAATAGACTAAACAATATAGTCAATAATATTAAAGTTTCTAAATAGAAATTTAAAATTATGTCTCTAAAGAATGTAGTGAATATTCATTATTTACTTTAGGGACTTTTTATTTTAATAAAATATAACATTTATTAAAATAATGTGGTATAATAATAATGTAAAAATTAAAAAGAGGTATATGAAAATGGGTTTACAAGAAAAAGGAGCTTTAAGATTAGCAGAAATTCTTAATTTAAAATCAGTTGGTTCAACAGTATATGGAGAAATGAATGATTATCATTATTCAATTAATTTAATACCATATGGTAATGCTCAAATTTGGCAATTAACAATGGTTTTAGATAATACATTATCAACAGATGTACAATTAAATCTTAAAAAAGTACATAAAATTAATATTCAATATAGTGCATTAAATATTACATCATCGTATAAAACTATTGTGTACAATATTGTTCTTCAATTGCCAATATCTAAAGAAAAGCAATTAAATTATTTTAATAATTTATTAACAACATTAACAAATGCTTTAGCAAAAGAAGAAATTAAAAACGCAGAAAAATGTTGTTTATGCGGTGTAGATAATCAATATGAAGAGCCTTCATATCATGTTTATAAAGGATTATATGTAAATTTACATCAATCTTGTGTTGATGCTGCATACGAAGAACAACAAAGAGAAATCGAAAAAGAAAACAAAAATATAAAAAATTTACCATTAAGTATTATTCTTGCAGCAGTAGGTGCTATTGTTGGTATTATTCCTTCTGCAATTTCTATTTTTGGTTTTGGTTGGTTGTTTGGTCTATTATTTGCAATTTGTCCAGTATGTTCATTCTTTGGATATAAACTAGGAAAGGCACCCCTTAGATGGTATTCTACGTTAATTGCAGCTGTATGTTCTTTACTTGCAACAGCTGGATTAATCATACTTGCAGGTTATTTAGTTGCTCTTGCAGCAAATGTATCTTTAAAAGAAGTATTTAATGATGCTGAACTAGGACTTGGTGGCTTACTTGCTCAAGCATTATTATTTGATGTAATTGGTATAGGTTGTGCATGGGGTTATATTACTAAAACAAAAAGTGGACAAGTAAGAAAATAATAAATATAAGAGTTAATATAGATTTTATCTATATTAACTCTTTTTTCTTGAAGAATAATCTAAAATATGCTAAAATTAAATAAAAATCAACAAAGGGGATTAAAAATAAAATGACAGGAAAAGAAATAGATAGATATATAGAACTCTATAAAAACGGGGACCAAGAAGCATTTAATGTTATATACAATGAAACATATCAAAATGTATATTATACAATTTTTTTATTAACAAAAAATAAATCATTAATTGAAGATTATGTACAAGATACATATGTAAAAGTAATTAAAAATATTAATTCATATAAAATTGGAACGAACTTTAAAGCTTGGATATCAAGAGTTGCACATAATTTAACAATTAATGCGTTACTTGTTCAATCAAAAGAAATTCCTGTAGAATTATCATCTCAAACAGAACATATTTTTGGTTCTTCAATAGAACCTGATACTAAAATAGATAAAGCATTAGATAATCTTGATGGATTAGAAAAAGAAGTATTTATTCATTTGATCGTTGAAGGATTGACTGTTAAAGAAACCGCAGATTTAATGAATGTAAATATTAATAGAGTATATTATTTAAAGAATTTAATGGAAGATTCCTTAAAGTTAATATTTAAAGAAGATTAAAAGACACTAGATTTTATCTAGTGTCTTTTTTAATTTGTTTCTTTTTCTTGATTATTTTCAATTAAATCCCAAACATATGAAATAGGTCTACAATAATTAACATCTTGATACATTGCACCATCGTGATTAAGGTTAGCACCACAAAGAACACCAATTGCGTAACCTTCATCAAGATTAAGCACACCAGATCCAGAGTTACCAGATTTAGCAGTTAAATCTATGTTGATAAAGTCAGGACCATCCGATCTTTTTTGATATGATACAATCTTACCAACATTAGTTGAAAGATTATCAAACCTTGAAACACCAAATGGATAACCTAGCATTATTAAGTTATCTAAAGCATCATAATCTTTATAACCATGCGGAAGAAGCGGAATAAACGCATTATCTCCTTCTAAGTTATCTAGTTTAATAATAGCCACATCTGCTTTAACATCCATAGCAACAAGATGTGCTTTATAATAAATATCAATTTCATTGCCACGTCTATCTAAAATTCTTCGTCTTGCTTCAATACCATTTTCTCCATTAACACAATGAGCACAAGTAACTGCGTAGCCATCAGGTGTAATAATAAATCCAGAACTTTCTGATTTACCTTTATTCATATTTACTTTGAGTGAAATAATTGCTTCTTTTACATCAATCATATTATCTACAACATTTTTATGAATATGGTTTTTTGCTAAATCTTCTAAGTATGAAAGCTTAACCATTGGAATTTTAACTTCTTGATTTTCTTCATTTATGACAATATTTTGTTCTTGAGCAAACGTTTCAATGTCTTCTTTAATGATAGTTCTATTTTCAAAATCATCTTCAGTTCTGTATGCTTGAATAATTGCTGTTTTTTCTAAAATATTTCTAACTTCTCTTGCATTTGCAAAATTTGGTAACTGATGTTTTCTATAAGCTATTTTAATAGCAAGATCTAATGCTTCATCATTCATTGTATAATCCATATTCTTTAGCATGATTCTACCAATTTGTTTTAATTCATCTAAAGAATAATCAGGGAAGTTAATAAAGAATTGAACACGAGATTTAAAACCTGGATTAGTTTCAAATAATTCCATCATTTCTTTATCATAACCAGCCATAATACAACAGAACTCACCACGTCTATCTTCCATTGCTTTAAGTAGTTCTACAATAGCTTCTTTACCAAAATCTTTTTCAACATTTTTTTGACTAAGAGCGTATGCCTCATCAATAAATAAAACACCACCCATAGCTTCTTCAATAACTTTTTTTGTTTTTATTGCTGTTTCACCTATATACATACTTATAAGTGTTTCTCTTGAACATTCTACAAAGTTGGTATTTTTCAATACTTTAGCTTCATATAAAATTTGTCCAATAAGTCTTGCAACAACAGTTTTACCAGTACCTGGATTACCTAAAAAAGCCATATGAATATTTATATTTTTGTCTTTATTTTTTACAGCATAAGCTTTTATACGTTTTAATTCTCTTTTAACACTTTCTAACCCTACAAGGTCATCTAGTTCTTTATTCGCGTTAATTTTCTTAGCTTTTACTGGAGTAGATGTTGAACTATTTGCTGGTTTTTCTTTAGTATTATTATCATTTAATTCATCTAATATATTATTAAAGTTAAAATCTTCATTATTATTATTATCTAATGAATCAAACTCATTAGGATTATTTGAATTAATGCTAAATATAAACATTTTATCTTCTTGAATATATTTATTATCTTTATATGTATTGTAAGAAACATTGAAATCTTTATCTATAATAAACACATTTCCATCTAGAATATTATCTTTAAATGATCCATAATATAGTTCACCAGACGAATAAAAAATAAATGTAGGTCCATCTTTTTTCTCATTCACATAATTACCTAGGTAAGCTTTAGAACTTGATGAATTAATATAAAACCCTTTTCCTTGAATTAATTGATTATTAACTTGGCCGAAATAATAATTATTATTTGGATATTTAATCATTCCAACACCATTTCTTAAATTCTTATTGTATTCTCCAAAATAATAAGATCCGTCACTCCATTCCATACAACCTATACCATTATTGTAATTGAACTTATCTTTTTGAGCATTAAATTCCCATTTGTTATAATCAAGATTTGAACTTGTAGTATATGAATATTTATCATTAGTTGGATTTTTAAGAATAATAGGATTATTATCCCAGTTTTTATCTAATTTAAATGGTTCATTGATTAGATTTTCTTGTTTTTCTTGGCCGTTTTCATAAAGATTAAATTCAAATTTTCCGCTATCAGCATGATAATAAATAGCTTTACCATGAACTTTTCCATTTTCAAACTTACCATATACAAAGTCACCATTATTAAATACATAAACACCAAATCCAGTTCTTTGATTATCAACAAAACTACCTAAGTAAAATTCTTTTTTACTGTTTGTGTATAAACCAAGACCATGTTTATTAGTGTTTTTAAATCCTCCATAATAACAATCACCAGAAGGAAATTTATAACAACCAAGGCCAGTTCTACTTCCTTCACTCCATTCACCGATATAAAATTCTTTAGTATCAAGCCATGTAATATGACCTAAGACATCAAATTGGTTTTTTGAATTTTTATATCCTGCGTATATATACGGATTTTCTGTTTTTGTACTATTATCATCAATTTTAAACTTTGCCATAGAAGTTACCTCCAAACCTAATTATATTATACTTTTTTTTCAAAAAAAATCAATGATATAAATAATAAATATATAAGAGATAAATAGCTTAAACAAATAAGGCAAATATTAACGATATATTATCTAATTGTGATACACTATTATAAAATTGGTTATTTTTAAGGAGGAAAAGATGGTATTTGGAAAACACTTTTTTAAATATTATTTTAGATACTTCCATACTTTTTTATTAGGAGCTCTATCGCTTGTTATAGTAGATTTATTCCAATTAGAAATACCAGAAATAGTTGGTTTAATAATTGATGCTATAAAAGAACAAACTCTAAATAAAGAAATGTTATTAGGATTTACTGAAAAAATGTTGTTTGTAGCAGCAATAGTTTTTGTTGGTAGATTCTTATGGAGAATATGTATCTTTGGTAATGGTTGTAAAATAGAAGCTGATATTCGTAATAAAATGTTTAGACACATGGAGAAAATGTCTCAAACATATTTTTCTACAAACAAAACAGGAGCACTAATGGCTCTTTATACAAATGACCTTCAACAAATTAGACAAAGTTTTGGTGGGGGAACATTAATGCTTGTTGATGCACTTGCGCTTGGAATTTTAGCAACAATTAAAATGCTTAAATTAAACACTACAATGACACTAATTTGTATTTTTCCACTTGTTATTGTAGGAGGTTTTGCAATGCTAATGAGAAGAAGAATATCAAGAAAAGTAAAAAGAAATCTAGAAGCATTCTCTTCATTATCAGATTATGTTCAAGAAACATATTCAGGTATTAGTGTTATTAAAGCATACGTTAAAGAAAAAAGAAAAGAATTTTTATTTGAAGGATATAATAAAGAAAATAAAGATACATGTATAGATTTTGTAAAAGATCATGCGTTCGTACAAGTTACAATAGGAGCTATCCTTTCAATAATTATGGTAACAATTATCTTTATTGGTGGTCTACTTATTTATCAATATCAAACAGGAAAAATAGTAACATCATTTACTCCAGGTAATTTAGTAACATTTAATGCTTATTTCGGTTCATTAATTTGGCCTGTAATGGCAGTAGGAGATTTAATAAACCTTCGTGGTCAATCAAAAGCAAGCGAAAGAAGAATTTCTGAATTATTAGATGAAAAAGTAGAAATTAATGATTTATTAGTTGAATATGATAATATTGATCCATCAACTATTAAAGGTGAAATTGAATACAAAGATCTAACATTTAAATATCCTGATGGTGAAATTAATGTATTAGAAAATGTATCATTCCATATTAAACCAGGAGAAATTGTGGGTATTATGGGTGGTACTGGTTGTGGAAAAAGTACAATAGTAGAACTATTACTAAGACTTTATAATATTGATGATGATAAAATCTTTATTGATGGTTATGATATTATGAATATGCCTCTTAAACTTGTTCGTGATGTTATAGCTTATGTACCACAAGAAACATTCTTATTTAAACAAACTATTGATGAAAACATTGCATTTTCGAATTCTAACCTAGATTCTGACTTAATTAAAGCAGCTGCTTCTTATAGTGGTGTAGCAAAAGATATTTCAGAATTTAAAGATGGTTATAATACAATTTTAGGAGAACGTGGTGTTACAGTATCTGGTGGACAAAAACAACGTATATCGATTGCGCGTGCGTTAATCAAAAATGCTCCAATCTTAATTATGGATGATTCTTTAAGTGCAGTAGATACAATAACTGAAAGTCACATCTTAAAGTCACTTAGAGAAGTAAGAAAAGGTAAAACAACGTTAATAATTGCACATCGTATTACAACATTAGAAACACTTGACAAAATTATTGTAGTAGAAGATGGAAAAGTTACAAACATTGGTACACATGAAGAATTATTACAAGTATCTGAGGCTTACAAAAAAGAAGTTGCTCTTCAAGAATTAGAAAAAGAAGTGGAGGGTGATTCACATGAAAGATAAGAAAATGTTTAAACGTATATTTACATATATGAAACCATATTGGTTAAATTATGTTTTTGCTTTAATACTAACAGGAATTGTAGTAGTTTGTGATATCTTAAATCCAGTAATTATTGGTCAAAGTTTAAAAGAAATAGGTAATGAAGTAATCGATTTTAATAAAGTAATTTTATTCTTTATTATTGGTATCATACTTGCAGTAACTCAAAGTGTTATACAATATTTCCAAACAATGTTATTACAACATACGGGACAAAATATTGTATTTAAAATGAGAAAAGAAGTATTCACTCATATTCAAAGTTTATCGCATAATCAATTTAATAATATACCAGTAGGTACATTAGTAACAAGAGTAGCATCTGATATCAATGTTTTATTCCAATTATATACTAATGTATTAGTAAATATTATTAAATGTGTTGCAACTATGATTGGTGTACTAATCGCAATGTTTATGTTAAACTCTAAACTTGCGTTAATTATCTTATGTGTTTTCCCAATAATATTAACGTTAACAGTAGTATTTAGATATTTCTTAAGAAAAATTCATAGAAATGTAAGAACAGAAGTTTCAAATATGAATGCGTTCTTGTCAGAAAATATTTCGGGGATGAAAATTACTCAAATATTTAACCAAGAAGAAAAGAAATACAATGAATTTAAAACTGTTAACAATAAACTTAAAAAAGCATCATTAAAAGAAATATTTACATTTGGTATATTTAGACCAAGCGTATACTTAATATATATATTAACAGTTATATTTATTCTATATACAGGTAGTAATGATGCAATCAACACTGCTTTTGGAACTTTAAGTGTTTGTATCACATACGATGCATTATATACTTTCTATCAATTAATTTCTAAATTCTTTAATCCAATTCAAACATTAGCAGATCAATACAATACACTACAATCGTCTTTTGCGGCTGCAGAAAAAATCTTTACAATTTTAGATATTGAACCAGAGATTAAAGACACAGAAAATGCAAAAGAATTAGATATTATCGGTAATATTGAATTTAAAAATGTATGGTTTAGTTATGTTGATGACGAATGGATTTTAAAAGATGTATCATTTACAATCAACGCAAAAGATGTCGTAGCCTTTGTAGGAGCAACAGGAGCTGGAAAAACAACAATTCTAAGCCTAATCACAAGAAATTATGACATTAAAAAAGGACAAATCTTAATAGATGGTGTTGATATAAAAGATATTAAACTATCTTCATTAAGAAGTCAAATTGGACAAATGTTACAAGATGTATTCTTATTTAGTGGAACAATTGCTGATAATATAAGATTAAATGATGAATCAATAACTGATGAAGAGATTATTAAAGCATGTGAAGAAGTAAATGCAATTCATTTTATAAACAAACAAAAAGATGGTATCTACGCAAAAGTAGGTGAACGAGGTAATAATTTATCTTTAGGAGAACGTCAACTTATTAGTTTTGCACGTGTACTTGTACATAAACCAAAATTAATGATTTTAGATGAAGCTACATCAAATATTGATACAGAAACAGAAACATTAATTCAAGATACATTAGAAAAAGTAATTAAAAACAATACAATGATAATGGTAGCACACAGACTATCCACAATTCAACATGCAACTAAAATCTTTGTATTTGATAAAGGCAGTATTATTGAAAGTGGATCTCATCAAGAATTATTAAAGAAACGTGGAAGATATTATCAACTATATAAGTTACAATATCAACAAAATCCATTTTTAGAATAAAAAAATAAACATATATTAAGTAACCTTAATATATGTTTTTTTAAAAATCCCTATTTACAAATACATAAATATATGATATACTACTAGTGAAGCAATTTGTTTCATCATACGGAACTCTTCTTCATGAGAAAAAAGTCCCTGTTTATTAATTGTTTGTGAGGGACTTTTTTAGATTATTTATTTTTGTTCTTAAAACAAGAACAAATTAAACTAATAGTTAAATTAATTAGTTTAATTATTTCACTAATTAATTTAATTATATTAGTAAACATAATTCCTCCTAATAAATTGCAGGACTTTTTTAATAATAAAAAAAAGTATATGA
>JAZOLP010000133.1:0-8926 GCA_045653225.1 Bacilli bacterium | reverse complement strand
ATAAGTTTTGAATAGATGAACAAAAGTTTAATGATTTATTTGAGATAGATGATATATTTTGTAAGTAATACTACAACATTATTTCCCAAGTTTAAAAAAATTTCAGTAGAAGAATCTATTAATATTTTACAATCATGGCCTAGAATTCAATTTGATACCGAAACAGATGGTCGTGATCCACACATAAATAAATTATTATTGATTCAATTTGGAAATAGAGCTGCAGACATTTATATTGTGGTTGATGTAACAACAATTGATATACTATCATATAAAAATATACTAGAAACAAAGCCACTAATAGGACAAAATCTAAAATTTGAAATTTAATATTTATATAAACATTATATTATACCAACATATGTATATGATACTATGATTGTTGAACAATTGTTATATCTAGGATTTAAGCCTAAAAAAGACATGTTTTCATTAAAAGGAATGGCATTACGTTATTTAAATATTGATATCGATAAATCTATTCGTGGTGAGATTATTTGGCGTGGAATCGACGATGAAGTTATTGAATATGCAGCACACGATGTAGTACCACTAGAAGATATAATGAAATGTCAATCAAAACGTTTAAAACAGCAGGGTTTAGTAAAAGCAGCTAAATTAGAATGTGAATTTGTTCCAGTAATTGCATATTTAGAATGGTGTGGAATTAAACTAGATGAAACTAAGTGGAAAGAGAAAATGCAAAATGATTTAATGGCAATGCAAGATTATCTAAATAAACTTAATCAATTTGTTATTAAACTAAATAATCCACAATTTTTATATAAAAATTTGCAAGGAGATTTATTTTCTGGATTTCAAAATGAATGTGAATGTAATATTAATTGGAATAGTCCATCACAAGTTATTCCATTAGCTAAATTTTTAGGATTTAATACAACTACTACCGACAAAAAAACTGGTGAAGATGCAGATACTGTTCTAGAAAAACATCTAAAAACACAAAAAGGTATAAATGATGAATTTTTGGAATTATATTTTTCATATAAAGAACACAGTAAAACGGTAGGAACTTACGGGCAATCGTATTTAAATGCTATTAATCCAAATACTGGAAGAATACATACTACATTTAGACAATTAGGAGCTAAATCAGGTCGTATGTCTTGCGGTTCTAAAGAAGAAAATTCTGAATTGGCTAAATTAAAAGGATTATCAAAAGGATCTTGTGGATTTCCACAATTACAAAATTTACCAAGTGATCATGAAACTAGAGCTGCGTTTGTATCGGATATTGGCAATTTATTAGTTTCAAGTGACTACAGTGCTTAGCAAAATTTTTTTTATTAATGTAAATACTTAATCTAAGTTTGAAAATTTGATTATTTTGCATATCTTTGTAGTATAGTTAAATTAAAATATATAATATGACATTTACAAAGGAAATAGAAGCAAGTATTATATACGATTATTTACAAGGATATAATACAGTGCAAATAGCAAAAAAATGAAATACATATAATACTAGTATTAGAAGAGTATTATTAAAGAACAATGTAAAAATTAGAAGTAATGCGGAAGCATGTACTAATATAAAAGAATGCCCATTTAAGGATAATGACGAAAGATCTGAATATTTTTTAGGATTACTTTTAACGGACGGATGTATTACAAGACGTACTAAAAATTCTGCCACAATATCATTAAGTTTAAAAGATAAAGATTTAATGATGCAGTTTCAAAATTTTATATGTCCAAGCAATAATATATGTGAAGTATATCAGAAAAAATATAATACATATATGTATCAAAGTTCTACGCGAAGTAAAATTATTGCAGATTGACTAGACTGTAAGGGAAATTTTTACAACAAATCTTATGATTGTGATATTTACATACCATTGACATCTCATATTTTAAGGGGAATATTTGATGGTGATGGTTATTGTATGACTAGAAATAAAGGTAACACATTTTGTTATGGAATATGTGGAAAATCTAAAATATTTTTAGAGAAAATACAACAATACTTAGCAAAACAAAACATTACTTTTAATTTGCATTTTCGAAGTAATTTGTATTATTTAGAATGTACAAAAACAGTAGAAGTTGTGAAGTTTTACAATTTAATTTATAATGAAGCACATATTTATTTAGTACGTAAATATGTTAAAGGGCACCTCTTTTTGGAAACATTAAGAGAAAAATTCTCAAAATTCAAGGAACGGGATGCTTCCCCCAACCCTGAGCCAAGCCGTAATAAAAGTAATTGCTTAATTAATAAAAATACTGGCAAATTTATTATGGAAGGTGCAGAGACTATAATGAGACTCCTAAACCTAGATACAGGCATGGAGAATGGATAGTCCACCCAAGAAAATGGGTGCTAGAAAGTCGCTTAGGTGCTGATATTTATAATGAACAGGCTATGATCAATGAGTATTTATATGGAAGTTGTGATATTCATAGTTTAACTGCTAAAGCTATATTTAAGGATGAATTAAAAGATATTGAAGTTAAGGATATTAAAAAATTACGTCCAGATTTGAGAAAACGTGCTAAGCCAGTAGAGTTTTCGCAACAGTTTGATTATTAAAAATACAGACTGGCTAAATAGGAATATTTAGAAAAATAAACGGGGTGAATTGCTGGAAGGCTAAGGCAGTAATGCTATGCTAATCAGCAGCCAAGCTTGCCTTTAACAAAGCAAGAAGGTTCAGAGACTAACAGTTGAAACTTTAAAAAATGAAGAATTTAAATTTTAAAAAATTAGAGGAAATATGTGAAGAAATACAATTTCCCGAAATACAAAGTTTGGGAAATGGACTTTACAAAATTATTCCAGAAAATATTATCTGTGGAGAGGAATTCCTTGAAAAAGTTAATGAGGCAATTCTTGATTATATTAAAGAATATAATACTGACACGAGTGCCCCGCCCCTATTAGGGTGAAGATATAGTCCGATACTCCTTAGAAATGAGGAGATATGAGATAAAGAGCTCATAATAACAAATGTGGAGGATCTGCCTATGCCATAGCATCATCATTAGGATGTTCAATGGATGAAGCCGAAGAAATTGCAAAAAATTACAATGAGGGTTTCCCAGGAATTGCATCTTTTAAGAAAATTGGATCTAAATTAGTTAAACAGCAAGGTTATGTATTATTATGTCAGCATACTGGACATAAAATGTATATAGAAGAATGGATACAATGAAAAGATGATATACGTACATATGGATACAGTTCTATTAAAACATCTAAATGGGATAGACTAGCACTAAATGGTCCTACACAAGCTACTGGTATTATTACAATGAAAGCTGCAATGATTGACTTTTTCAAATGAATTGTGGAGAATCAATTATTTGGTATTGTTAAAATTTGTAATCTAGTACATGATGAAGTAGTTTGTGAATTTCCTGAAAATATGACTGATATTCCAGAAAAAGTAAAATATTTTATGGAAAATGCGGCTAGTAAATATTGTATGAAATTGCCAATTCCGGCAGATTATGAAGTTGGTACACATTGAATACATTAACTATGGGATGATCTACAAATTTATACACACAAATTTCTTTTAGTAGGAAAACATATACTGATATTTATCAAGTCGATGAAGATATTTGTGATTGTAAGGATATGATACAAATGTATCAAAAGAAACTTTCTCAATTAGCTTTCATGACAGAGCCAAAGAAATGTTGTCCAGAAGAATGGATTGATAATACATTGAATTGGATACAAAATGAATTAGGAGAATGTTTTGAGCAATTAGAGTATTATTATTGGCAACTCAATAAATTAGAAATCCTTAAAAATTCTTGGGATAAATGTCATGATAAAGAAACAGGTTTAGCAATTGATCCACCTGCAGAATGTACTTGGAATAAAGCATATTTGGATGGAGATTTTGTACCAACTGTTAATGAACCAAATAAAAAATAATATGAAATTAATTAAATTTTATGCCAATTGATGTGGACCATGTAAAGCTATGGTTCCAATTATTGATTCGGTAAAATCGCGTATTAAAGTGCATGAAATTGATGTTGATGAAGTTGATCCATTAATTTTAACTACATATAATGTTAAAAGTATTCCACTATTAATTATTGAAGATTCTGATTCAAATATTTTGTGGAGGCATGAAGGTATTATTAAACAAAACGATTTACATGCAAAGTTAGATGAATTGAATTTAATAGTGCCACAAAATACTTAATATGAAATTATTTAACACTTGGAAAAAAGCAGATTATTTATTTGTAAAACCTAAGTTGAAATTTCATATTTCCACATATAGAAAAGCACCTAGTATGTATCCTGTAAATAGACGAGAATATATTCACGTTTTTAGGAATCATTGAATGTTTAATAATGGGGAACATACATTTACTAAGGAATTCCAAAATAAGCTAAATAAATGGCATTTAGGTTGGTTAAAACCAATATATAAATTACCAGAATGGCTAGTTTTCAAATATGAAGATTATGATGTTTTTTATAAAACTAAATGGTCAGACACTGATTTTAGATTTGAACATAGTCCATATTGGAGATTAACATTATTTGGAATTTCTTTTTGTTTAGTAGCTGTTCCACCTGGAGATATTGGAGATTATTGGGAAAGTGTTTTACAATATAATTATAATGTTACTAAGAAACCATATGGATTGATGGAATTGATCAGAGATATGGGACATTGGAAAAGTAAAGATTCAGAAGATATTGTAGTACAAAAATGTTTTTTGAAAGAAGAACATCGTGATTACTATGATTCATGTGTAAAAACATATTGGAATGAAGTTAGTCGATAGTTCATTCGAAATTTTAGAGCAACCAGAAAAGCAAATTGGAATTTGAAAACATATTGAACGTTGTGGAAGATTAGCATACAGATCAGAAAATAATATTACAGATGATTCGTATATTAAATTTTGTAAAATGTTAATGACTAACCATCATTTGAGTGTTTTTGAACATGGCACAGCATATTTGATTTATAAGTATCCACGTAAATCATGGAAGAAAATGACAATTGTTTCATTTTATGAGAAAAACCCATATTCTGAAGTAAACATCTACGAAGAAGGGGATGATATGGTAGCATATATTACTACTAACATGCGTGTGGTAATAGAAAATCAATTAGATGATGATAGTTTTTATGGACATCTGTGTGATAGAACAGATAGGCACGCACGTAGAATTTCAGTTCATATGATCTGTGATAGAGGCATCTCAGCAGAGGGAAATCGACATCGTAGAAATAGTATAACCGAAATGTCGACTAGATACTGTAATTTTTCAAAAAATAAATTTGGAAAAGAAATAAGTATTATTAAGAATTCAGATGTTACAGAATATGAATATGATGTGGAAAAAGTTTTCAACACATTTCTAAAATATGAAAATTGGGAAAATTCAGCATCTGCATATTGAATGGCGGCTAATCAATTTACAGAATTTTGTTATATGAAATTATTGGAATGTGGTTGAACACCTCAACAAGCGCGTCGTGTATTACCACTAGATTTAAAAACAGAAGTTATTTATACTGCTTTTGTAGATGATTGGAAACATTTTTTTGATTTACGCTGTGATACAAACGCACATCCAGATATGCTAGAAATAGCTATACCATTGAGAGATGAGTTTATTAAACATGGTTATATATAATGAAAGCAAATTTTATTCACGTATGTTTTATTATTGATGAATCTGGTTCAATGTCGGGTTCAGAAGCAGATGTTATTGGTGGTTTTAATAAAACGATCCAAGAGCAACGAGATGTAAAAGATGGACAATGTGCAGTATCATTATTTTCTTTTAATTCTAAAGTTACAGAACGATTTATAGGTAAAGATGTAAATGATATTAAACAGTTGACTGTTGGTAGTATGTTTAATAATTTATATAGTTATAGTAGTACTACATCTATAACAGCAATTTCTATAAATGGAGAAATTGAAACGTTTAATATGAACGTAGATGAAAAAGAAATTGATCCATTGTATCAATATACGCCATTTGGTAGTACTGCTATGAACGATGGTATTGGCACAGCAATTGATCGTATTGGACAGTGGTTAAATAATATGCCTGAAGATGAAAGACCATCTAAAAATCTAATTGTAATAATGACAGATGGTGAGGAGAATTCAAGCCACGGATATACATTACAGCAAGTACAAGATATGATTAAGCACCAAACAGATAAATATGATTGGACATTTGCATATATGGGAATGGATATTAGTAATGCTAAAACTGCAGAAGATTTAGGTATCAAAACACGTTCATTTTCATCAAAAACGGGTAATCATATGTACAAGAATTATTCCAATATTGGTAATTCATTAACGGCATATCGTTGTGACGATGCAATGACTGCATCTGCAACTATGATGTGTGATTTAGAATCATCATTTGACGCTATGACTAAAGAATATGAAAATCAGTATAATGTAAAAATTAATTAATAAAAATGGTGTGGGTATTCCCCACACCATTTAATATATTTATGAGAAGATATTGTTTAACTTACGAATATCCAGGAATGTGTTGAGCATACGACCAAGATAATCCTGTGATATTTTATAAATGTGATGAAAACTATAACATGTTAGATGAACAAATTAAAGGAATTGTTAAGCTAACATTTAAATGTTGAGTAAAAAACGAAGATGTAGAATGAATAGTTTAATTAAAGCGTGTAAAGATTTATTAGTTAGAGAACCATTTTATGGACTATTTTTATTAAATGTTCAAAAAGAAATTGTACCAAAAGAACATCCTATACAAACTGCTGGAATGGGACCTAATGGTATTAATTTTACATTATATGTAAATGAACATTTTTGGAATAATTTAGATCCTAAATATCATGTAGGTTTATTGAAACACGAAATGCTTCATTTAATATTTGGACATTGCACAAATCTATATGATGTTGATGATCAAGAAACTATGAATCAAGGAATGGATTGTGAAATTAATCAATATATTGATCTTTTGCCCGATGGAGGTACCACCCTAGAAAAAGTATCTACGTTATTAGGTGAAAAATTAGAACCTAAAAAAGGATCATGGTATTATTATAAAAAACTACAGCAGTATAAACAAAATAATCCATTGCCAAATTTTATAGCATTTGATGATCATTCATTATGGCCAAAGGATTTACCTGAAGCAGAAAAGAAATTATTAGAAAATCAAATTAAATATAAGCTAAAAGAAGTTGCTGAACAAGTAACTAAGCAAGCAGGTTCAATTCCAGGAGAATTATCTGAATTAATAAAAGCACTAAAACAAAAAGAGCCTGTATTTAATTGGAAAAAGTATTTTAGACGAGTTATTGGAAATGCAATAACAAGTGAAATACAATTAACACGTATGCGACCTTCTAAAAGATTTCCAGATGCTAGAGGTATTAGAATGAAACGCAAACCTAATATATTAGTAGGTATTGATACTTCAGGATCTGTAGATAATGAAGAATTTGCAGAGTTTTTTGCAGAAATACATCATATATATAAAACAGGTGTTTCTGTAACAGTAGCAGAATGTGACACACAAATTACAAATGTTTTTGAATATAAAGGTAATCAAGATATTAAAAGAACTGGATATGGAGGAACTGTATTGAATCCCATTGTGGATTACTATAAAGAACATCCAGAATTTACTGTGTGTGTTATATTTACGGATGGTTATTGCGATACTGCGATGCCACCATGTCAAAATTTAATATGGGTGATTACATCTAGTGGGAATAAATCTACTAAATACACCCCAGGAAAAGTAATTTTTATACCAAATAAAAAATAATATGGAATTAACATTATCAGAAGTAAAACCAATTATAAAATATATTATTGAGAATAATAAGACATTACAGGAGAAAGGACAACATCCTGTTAGTATAAATATTTGTGGTGAGGCTGGACTAGGAAAAACTTCAATTATGGAACAGATTGCTAGTGAACTAGACATGCCATTTGTTAAAATTAATCTAGCACAAATTTCGGATCCAGCGGAGTTGTGTGGATGGCCTATTAAGGAACATTATATTTGTAAACCAGATGGTGATTGTAAGTGGGTAACTGCCGAAGTTATTGATGCCTATACAAAAGCTGGCTGGGAAGTCACAGATGAAACTCGAATGAGTTATGCTATTCCAGCGTGGCTTAAAAATGCAGGTGAAGATAAAGGAATCTTGCTAGTACTTGATGACTTTTCACGTTGTACAAATCAAGTAGCACAGAGTGTAATGGAGATTACTTGTAGACAGGAGTATTTATCTTGGAAATTACCTTTTGGAAGTACTGTGTTGCTAACAACTAATCCAGATAATGGCGATTATCAAGTTACTAGTTTTGATGAAGCACAGAAAACACGATTTGTTTCATTTGATGTTAAGTGGGATGTAGATTCTTGGGCAAAATGGGCTGAGGAAAATGAACTTGACAGTCGTGCTATTAATTTCCTATTGAGTTACGGTTATGAACTTATGGACCGTTCGGTAGCTAAAGAAGCTAAAGTAAATGCGCGTAATTATACTATGTTTTCTAACATTATTTCTGGTATTGATGATTGGTCAAAACCAGCAAATCTAGCAACAATTCTACAAATTGCATCTGGTTGTTTCCTAGATGATGATGATATTGTGGGAGGATTATTTACCACATTTATCGGTAATAAATTGGATAAATTGCTAACTCCAGAGGAGTTAATCACTAAGGATTGGAAATATGTAAAACATGAACTTGAGAAATGTTTATATGACGGTAAGAATTATAGGGCTGATATTGGATCTATAATTACTACACGTTTTATAAATTATAGTTTACATTATTTTTCTAAAAGAGGTAGTAAAACCGATTTAGTTATTAATCGTATTTTAGATTTGATTGATAACGATCAAGTATTGTTAACTGAAGATTTGATTTATAATTT
>JAZOLP010000132.1:0-3106 GCA_045653225.1 Bacilli bacterium | reverse complement strand
GTTCCATCATTTATAATTATATGTTTAGAAATGATTAAAATAATAAATATTTATTTATTAAATAAAAGAATCAAAGAAAATGATGAAATATTAAAAAAAAATTTAAAAATAGAAGAATTAAAGAAAAGAATAAATGAATTAAATAATCGTCTTTAAGGTTGTAACATATTAAATATGTTTCAATAATATTTTAAGAAAGGGGGATATCAAATGAAAAATAAATTTAGAGTATTGTTTGTTTCATACATGGTAATTTTATTTTGTGCTGTATTAATTATTGGTAGTTCGTTTGCTTTATTCACAGATAGTGTTAAAGTGACAAATCATTTAAAAACAGGTAATTTGGATATTGCATTAATTAGAAAAAGTTTAGAATACTCATGTTTAAATGATGCTGGTGAATTAGAAGTATATAGTGATCAAAGTGAAACTGATTTTACTTTCCAAACTAATACAAATGTTTTCGGATTAAATAGAAATGGTTTGTTAATTGTACCAGGTAGTTATTTTGATGCTGTTTTAGTTTTAGAAAATCATGGCAATGTTGCATTTGATTATGATGTAGAAATTATTTTAAATGAGGATACTAAATCTTTTAGTGATCAACTATTAATTACAGTTACAGACTCATTTAATAATTCAAATACTTATCTTTTAAGTGATTTTTTATTTAATAACACAATTTTAATGGGTGAAATGAATAACAATTTAAAACAAGTTGAATTTAAAATTAGAGTTGAGTTTTTAAATGATTTAAACACAGATTACAGCATTAATAATAATGAAGCAAAAAACAAACAAATTAATTTTGACTTAATTGTTGAAGCTGTTCAAAAAACTAATGATTAATAAATAATCATTTATAGGAGGGGAAAATGAAGAAGAAGATTTTGATAAGTTCAATTCTTTCTATTATGTTATGTTTAAGTTTAATTAGTGGTGCTACATTTGCATTATTCACTAGTGAAAGTAAAGTTAATATTGCTGTTACTAGCGGTAAAGTCGAAATGCAAGCTACAATAGAAAATTTAAAAACATGGTCATTAGAAGATGATAAAACATTAGAAGGAAGAACTGATGGTACTTTTACACAAGGTGGATATGTAAAATTCGAAAATTCAGTGCTATCTATAAATAAAATTATTCCTGGTGATAAATTGAATTTTGATATTACAGGAACAAATAATAGTAATGTTACTATTTTATATAGAGTAATTATTAAATGTTTATCAGGAGAAATGCTTATGGATGGCTTAGAAGTAACAATTGATAATGAAACATATAAAGGATTAAGTAGTTATGTAACTAGTTGGTATAGTTTAACTGAAGGTTTAAATATGAAAACAGTTAATGTTTCTGTTGAACTTCCTACATCTTGTGGAAATATATACCAAGATAAAACATCTGAGTTATTAGTTACTGTAGAAGCAGTTCAAGGTAATGCTGATATGAAAGATGAAAAAGAATTATTATTAGTAAATTATTGGGATGGAAGTAGTGATTTAAATAGTTTAGAAAGCAATACAAATGAAGAATTAAAATTAGTTGAAATTAATACTGCAGAAGAATTAGCTGCTTTTAGAGATAATGTTAATAGTGGTGTTACTTATAAAGATTATTTAGTAAAACTAAATGCAAATATTGATTTAGCTAATTATAATTTCGAACCAATTGGTATTAATGCGGATTCTAAAGCTAAATTTATGGGAACATTTGATGGATGTGGACATACAATTTTTAATTTAAGCATTAATCAAGGTGCAGGATATCATGCTGCAGGTTTCTTTGGAGCATTAAATGGTACATTAAAAAATTTAAATTTCGAAAATGCTTTAGTAAATAATTTGTCTACAGGTACATCAACTGATAATGGAACTGCGATTGCTTGTGGATCAATTTATACAAATGGTAGTATATCTAATGTACATGTTTTAAATTCTAAAGTAACATCGAATCGATATGTAGGCGGTATTTGTGGATATGCTTATGGATCTATTGAAAATTGTAGTGTAACAAATACAACTGTTAAAGGTGAAATGGATGATTTAACAGGTAAGGTAGATAATGGTGATAAAGTTGGTGGAATTGTAGGCTATATCGCGGGAGAAGAAAGATATGTACTAAATAATAATGCAGTTTATAATTGTGCAATAACAGCAGAAAGAGATGTTGCGGGAATTGCTGGTGTAGCTTCAGCATTAAAAGAATTTGAAAATAATAAAGTTTATAATACTAATATTTATTATCATATGGAAAAATCATATGAAACTGCATCTGAGATTGTTTCTAAACGTTTAACTATTGATGTTCCAGTTACGAATTATTTTGAAAATACGTTTATTATTTTAGATGTTAAAACACTTGATAATTTAAAAGATGCATTAAATAATAAAAAAGATGTTAAGTTATATCAAGATATTTATGGTCCTGCAACAGACTCTAACGGATATGGTTCTACTGGTGTAAGAGTAAATGGATCTATATTAGATGGTAATGGTTATATTTTAAATGTCTCTAATTCTAATACAACTTGGGATTCTTGTATTTCTAGTAATGGAGGAATTATTAAAAATCTAACAGTTGAAGGAGCATTTAGAGGAATTTTCACAGGTGGATTAAAAGCTGATTTATATTTAGATAATGTACTTGTCGATAAAGTATGTTATACATTTAGCGCAGATGGTACATTTGATGATAAATATAGTTTAATCGTTACTAATTCAACATTTAATGGTTGGACAAGTTATAGTAAGATTTTTAAAGAAGTTAAATTTACTAATTGTAATTTTGGTAAGGGTACAGGAACATATCAATATGCTTATTTAAGACCATATAATGATACAATTTTTGAAAATTGTAATTTTAGCGAAGGTTATGAATTTGATTCAACAAAAGCAGTTTCCACTTTTGTAAATTGTTACGTTAATGGTCAACTTGTTACTAGTGAAAATGTTACTTTATTACTTGGAAGTTCAGCATCTAATATTATTGTAAATAATAATTAAAGAAAAAACAGGATTAATTAATTTAATCCTGTTTTTTTAATTAAATTATTTAAACTAAGTAGTTTTATAAAAAATATATTAATCTTTAAAATGATAAAAAG
>JAZOLP010000131.1:0-20929 GCA_045653225.1 Bacilli bacterium | reverse complement strand
GCTAAAAGTGAAGAATTATTATCATACTATGCTCCACTTTCAAGTGCAGGTTCAGAACTTTATTCAAGTTTAGCTGTTGCAGATGGTAAAGGTGAAAAAGTTAGTTTATCAACAAAAGAAGAAGTAGTAGTGACAGGCGGTAATTACCGTGCTTTAATTCAAGATTCTAAATGTGAAGAAGATAGAAAATTAATTTTTGAAGCAGTATATAAAGTATTTGACACTCATAAAAATACATTTGCAAATATATATAAAACTGTACTAGATGCAGACAAAGCAGTTTGTAAATCAAGAAATTATAGTTCAAGTTTAGAAGCACATCTTGATCGTAATAATATACCTACTAGTGTATATCACACTTTAGTAGAAGTAGCTGGAAATTGCAATGAATCATTAAAGAAATATATTAAATTAAGAAAAGAAATCTTAGGATTAAGTGAATACCATACTTATGATAGATTCTTAACATTAGCATATTCTGATAAAAAGTATTCTTATCAAACATCTAAAGAATTATTCTTTGAAGCAATCAAATGGTTACCAGAAGACTTTAAAGAAAAAGCACGTGAAGTACTTCGTGATGGATTTGTAGATGTATTAGAACAAGAAGGTAAAAGAAGTGGTGCTTATTCATCAAGCATGGCAAATCTTCATCCATTTATTCTATTAAATCATGATGAAACACTTGATTCTGCGTTTACAGTAGCACATGAGGCTGGACATTCAATACATTCAATGTATTCAGCTGAAAACCAACCAACAATGTTACAAAACTATACAATCTTTGTTGCAGAAATCGCATCAACATTTAATGAACATGCATTACTTGATTATTTCCTAGGTAGTAGCGAAGCAACTAAAGATGAAAAAATCATGGTAATTGAAAAAGCAATTGATTCAATTATGTCAACATTCTATCGTCAAACTTTATTTGCAGAATATGAACTAATTGCTCATGATATGAATGAAAAAGGACTACCTATTAACCACGAAGTGTTATCTAAGATTATGATAGATTTATACAAAAAATATTATGATTTAGATATTGATAAAGAAGTAGTTAAAAAATTTGTATGGGCATACATTCCACACTTATTCTATACACCATTCTATGTTTATCAATATGCAACAAGCTTTGCTGCAAGTTTCAAACTTTATAAAGATGTAAAAGAACAAGTTCCTGGTGCATTTGATAGATACATTGGCTTACTTTCATCAGGTGGATCAAAATATCCAATGGAACAAGCAAAAGAAGCAGGTGTTGATTTAACTAAGAAAGAAACATTTATGGCTGTAGTTGAAAGAATGGATTACTTATTAAAGGAATTAGAAGAATTATTAAAATAGGAATAAATAATGAAAAAAAGATATATATTATTATTTATAATAATCTTTAGTTTAGCTCTTTTTACTTCATGTAAAAAAGAAACACTTTCATTAAATGAAACTAGCATTAATTTAACAGTCGGAGAAACATATATAATTAATCATATTTCTAACAAAAAAGATGCAGTATTTGAATATAATGTTTCATTTGATGGAATCGTTGAAATTACAAATAATACAATTACTGCAAAAACACCAGGTAATGTTGATATAATAATTACATTAAAAGATTCTAAAGCAAAAGAAGTAATACTTAATGTAACTGTAAATGATTTACCAAAACCTGAAAAAATTAATTCAAATACTAATTTGACTCTTGTTTTAGGTGTTCCTTATCAAATAGAATATAATGTAGAACCAGCTAATTCCCTTCAAGATGTTACTTTCTCATCTGCTGATAAAAATGTTTTAACAGTAGATGAAAATGGAATAATCACTCCTGTTGATCTAGGAGATACATTCATAACTATTAAATCTAAAGCAAACCAAAACGTAAAATTAAGAGTAAATGTAGAAGTAGTATTACCAAAAGTAGAATCAATCGAATGTATAACTGAACTAACATTAGGTTATAATGAAACACAACAAATTACTCACTCAATTACCCCTATATTTGCAGTACAAGAAGTAACATATAGTGTTTTAGATGAAAGCATTGTAACAATAGATGAATCTGGAGTTATTACCTCATTAAGACCAGGGTCAACAAAAGTTATTCTAACATCAGTTTATGATAATAAAAAAACACATGAAATAAATGTGAGTGTAGAAGGTACTTTAACAACTTCATTAACAGTAGAATCATCAATAAGCTTATCACTCGGTGAATCAAAATTTATTGAATATACAGTTTCACCAGCAGATGCATATCAAAGAATTGAATATGTAATTACAGATAAATCTGCACTAGAAGTAAATGATGGTGTGTTAGTTGCGAAAAAAGCAGGAACATATAGTCTAAAAGTAAAAACAATGGATGCTACTAACATTGAAAAAAATATCACTGTAACAGTGGATAAATCAAATGAAATTGTAGTATCACTTTTAGAAGGTGTTGACCAAGATATGGAAATTAATATTTTTGAACATTTTAATCCACTTGATGGTGTTAGAATATTTGATTCAGAAGATGGAGAATTAACTAAAACTGCAAAAATTACTAATAACGTAAATACTGATGAATATGGTACATATAATGTAATATATGAAGTAGTAGATTCTGATGGAAATTCATTAATTTATGAAAGAATAATTACTATTGTATGGGATTATAATGTAACATTTATAGGTCATGCAGGTAGTTTATATGGAGCAATGAATTCTGAAGAAGCTATTTTATATGCTGCAAAAGAATTAAAATATACTGCCATTGAAATAGACTTAAAACAAACAAAAGATGGTGTATTTGTTTTATCACATGATGAAACATTTGCAGGATATGAATTAGGTCAATATAATTGGTCAGAATTAAAGGATGTGGAAGTAACAGTGACTAGAAGCCCAGGAATTAGCGATCCTGCGCCTGCGTCTACCTATACTGCAAAACTTTGCACATTAAAAAGATATCTAGAAATTTGTAAAGAATATAATATTACTGCTGTAATTGAACTAAAAACATCAGCTGGTATAAGTAACTGGACTGAACAAAATCGTCCAGATACATCACGTATGCCTGCATTAATCGAAGAAATTGAAAAAGCAGGAATGATTAATAATATTATTTTCTTAACTAGTCAATATGAATGTCTTGCTTGGACAAGAAGAAATGGGTATGATTTTATTCCTTGTCAATATCTTGTTTCATCATGTGAAAATCAAGCATATCTTGATACATGTATAAAATACAATTTAGACATAAGTTTTAATGTAAGAGATGGTGTTAAAAACTCAACTACTTGGATAAAAAAATATAAAGATGCAGGATTACAAGTGTCAACATATACATTTGAACAATGGGCATCATATAAAGAAATTCAAGAATGGATTGATAAAGGTGTAGATTTTGTTACAACTGATTGGCACAATCCAAAAGAACTTGATTTACCAAAAAATGAATAAAAATTTAAGAGTTAGATAAATAATTTAATAATATTGAATAGATGCAAATCAATATAGAAAGATATTTTTATATTGATTTGTTTTTTTTATGCCTTACTTTATCTTGTTCCGTAGCTATTGAATTAAAAATTTAAAAATCATAATTCTTTATATCATTAATAAGCTAGAGAAAAACTTTTATCATCCTTGACATAATATTATATAAATTATATAATAATATTGTGGTATAAAATTATTTTACATTATAATGTAAATAAATTTAATACATTTAAAAGGAGTTTATATGGATTTAGGTCGAGATATATTAATAATCTTATTAGTAATTATATTTACGTATATCTTCGTTAATTGTGATGTGAAATTAAACTGTAATAAAGACCGTAAATATTTTATAGATATGATTTATACAACTAGTGATGGATTTGTTTATTACTATAATGAGGAAAAAGATGAAGGTGCTGCTCTTTTTGATTTCCCTAATTATGAAAATGTAATAATACCAGAATATGTTGATGGACATAAAGTAACTCAAATTGGACACATAGAATATGATATTGGTCAAGGAGATTGTCATATAAATTATAAGAGCGTAACAAATTTAACTATTCAACACGATATAAAGATTGGAAAAAATCTCATTGATGAAGATATTGTTAAGTTTTCTAGTTTAGAAACACTTACATTTATAGATTTTTTATATTGTAATTCATCTTCAACTGAAGAAGAATTATTGGTTCCACATTACATTGGAAGGAAAAATCCTAACTTACCAAATGTTATATTAAAAAAATCAGATAGAGAATATAGTTTAGAAGAGTTTCAACCTAAAGTTATATTAATACCAGAATATGTAACTGAAATAGAAAAAGGTGTATTTGATGGACTAACTGATGTAGTAATTAAAACTTCATATGAATCTATTCCAGATGGCTGGGAAGAAGGATGGAATGGAGATTGTGAAGTAATATGGGGAGAAGAAATTGAATATTTAAGTTTTTATGACTGCATTCAAAAAACAGAAGATGGCTTTACATATTATTATAATCCAGTTAATGATGATGGCGTATATATATTTTCAGTGCCTGAATATGATAGATTTATAAATGGTAGTGACGAAGTAGTTATTCCAGAATATATAGATGGAAAAAAAGTTATAGAGTTAGGAAATAGATATGAAGCTAGCGAATATCCAGCGCATTATTCACTATATATATCTGGTGTTGAGAAATTGACAATTCAACATGAATTCTCTATAACAGAAAATCTTACCGGAACAACATGGGGAGATTATGTGGTTTTTACTGATTTAAAGAATCTTATTTTTATTGATTATTTATATTGTAATTTAAACAAAGAATCAAATGAATTAATTGTACCTTGGTACATTGGTGAAGATCCAAGAAATCACCCTAATCATTGGGCGTTTGGATTTGAAGGATATCCAGATGTAATATTAAAAAAATCAGATAGAGAGTATAGTCTAGCAGAATTTAAACCTAAAGTTATAATAATACCAGAATATGTAACTGTAATAGAAAAAGGTGTATTTGATGGATTAGAAGATGTTGTAATTAAAACCTCATATAAATCCATTCCAAAAGGATGGGAAAAAGGATGGAATGGCAATTGTAAAGTAATATGGGGAGTAGATTTAGAATTGGAGTAAGATGGTAATTAAATTTAAAATATTTAAATTTTTTAAAAATATATTTTTATTTTAATCTCAATAACTAAAGTTAATGCTGATTCAGATTTAACCTCTGAGACAATTTATTATGAAGGATATTGGAATGAAGAATTGCATCAATTAACGCGTCTTTCTTCTCAAAGTAATGATGCACCTTCTATTACGGTTTTTGTTCATGTGTAATAATTGGAACATATAAACTAAATCCTAGAGTTAGAATATATATTAATTTAAGTATAGTATAGTAATTGTGTCACAAATAGTGACACAATTATTTTTTCAATTAATTTATATCGTTAATTGATATTTAATTAATAAATTATGATATAATACATTTATTAAAGGATGGTGTTAATTATGAAATTTTTACATATAGCAGATTTACATATTGGAAAATGTTTAAATCAAAAATCACTATTGGAAGATCAAAAAATAATATTAGATCAAATTGTTAAATATATGGAAGATTATAATGTTGAAGTATTAATGCTTGCGGGGGATATATATGATAAACAAATACCATCTAAAGAAGCTGTTAATTTATTTAATGATTTTTTATGTGATTTAATATTAAAGCATCATTATAAAGTATATATAATTTCTGGTAATCATGATAGTGTAGAAAGACTAAATTTTGGATCATCAATTCTTAAAAATGAAGGCTTATATATTGAAACTTATGCAAATGCTCCAATTAGTAAATATGAATTTCATGATGAATTTGGAAAAGTTAATTTATATATGTTACCTTATTCTTCTCCACTATATACAAGAGTAAAATTTGATTCGACGTGTAATAACTATAGTGAAATGATTAAGTATTATGTAGAAAACAGTAATATTGATTTTTCTAAAAGAAATATTCTTTTAACACATCATACATTTTTACACGATAATATGGCATCATTTTCTGATTCAGAAGTACGTTTTAATATTGGTGGTACAGAAGGTATTGATGCAGCATATTTTAAAGACTTTGATTATGTAGCTTTAGGACATCTTCATAATCCTCAATATGTAAATAGACCTCATATTAGATATAGCGGTTCAATTTTAAAATATAGTGATTCAGAAGCAGGTGTTAATAAAGTTGTATTAATGGTAGAATTAAAAGAAAAAGGAAATATTGAAATAACTGAACTTCCACTTATACCACTTCACGACCTAAAGAAAATAAAAGGAACTATTGATGAATTATTAGTAAACCCAGATGTTCTTGATGAAGATTATGTATACGTTACACTAACTAATGATACAATTATTCCTTACGCAATGAAACGTATTCGAGTAAAATATCCGAATGCTTTATCACTAACATATGAAAGATTATCAAAACAACTAATAGATAATACTATTGATACAACTGACTTTAAAGAAAAGAGTATAAAAGATCAATTTAATGAGTTTTATAAATTTATTAATAATAAAGAATTGTCAGATAATCAAATATCAATTCTTGATAAAATATTAGAAAAGGTGGAGGAAGAATAATGAGACCAATTAAACTTACAATGAATGCTTTTGGTTCGTTTTTAGAAACTACCATCATTGATTTTGAAACACTTAATAATGCAGGATTTTATTTAGTAACAGGAGAAACAGGAAGTGGAAAAACCACAATTTTCGATGCGATAATGTTTGCGTTATATGGAGAGCCTAGTGGTAATATTCGAGAACAAGAAGGATTTAGAAATGATCTAGCTGAGGATAAAAATAAAACTTTTGTTGAATTAGTATTTGAAAAAGATCATAAAAGATATACAATAACTAGAAGCCCTAAATACGCAGTTCCAAGTAGAACTACAGCATTTACCGAAAAAGCATCCCTTGTATATGATGACGAAGTAATCGAAAAGAAGAAAACTGTAGATGAAAAAATACTTGAAATTATTGGACTTACTGTAGACCAATTTAGACAAGTCATTATGCTTGCACAAGGTGAGTTCATGAAACTAATTCACTCTAACAGCAAGGAAAAAGATGAAATCTTTAGAAAAATCTTCGGAACAGAAATTCTAGATGAAATATCTAATCTATTAAAAGATGAAGCAAAAAATATTAAAGATAAATTATTTGAAGTAGAAACTAAACTTTCTCAATTAATAAGTTCACTTGAATCAAATGATCAACTATTAAAAAGAGAAATCGCAATGGATGATTTTTATAATACAAAATTATTAATTGAAGAATTAAATGAACTAATAGCTAAAAATGAAATTGAATTAGAAGAATTAAGTAATAAAGATAAATCATTAAATGATCAACTACTTACAATTGTAAAACAAAAAGAAGTTGCAAGTATTCTTAATGATGACTTTGATAAACTTGCAACATTAATTAATGATTTAGAAACATTAGAATTACATAAAGAAGAAATTAATACATTCAAAGATAAAATCTTACTTCTTAATAAAATTGATCAAATTAAACCAATTTATGAAAGATTACTATCTATTCATATGCAAATTAATAAACAAATTGCTGATTGTAATGAAAACAAAGAAGACCTTGATGTAAAGCAAAACGAATTAGATTGTTATCAAGAACAATTAGAATATATTGAATTAGATCGTACAAGTCTTCTTAAAGCAAAAGAAGAAGCTTTATTAGTTAAAAATGACATTGAAATAAAAGAAAAGATTATTACATTAAATGCTAGTCTAATAAGTATTGATAATAAATATAAAGATCAAACTGAAGATTTAGAAAACCTAACACATACTAAAACTGAATATTCAAATGTTTTTACTACGCTTAATAAATCATTAGAAGGTTATGATGATATTAAAACAAAATATGAATTAACTAAAGTAGAACTTGATAGATTAAAATCTGATCTAACAACATTTTTAGAAAAGACTAAAGTTTTAGATAAAAGGAATAAAATCAAAGAAAATATTAAAAAATGTAATACTGAATATCAAACTCTTGTAGAAACATATAGTGCTAAGTTTAATGATTACCAACATAAAGAATTAGTTTATTACAATAACATTGCAGGAATCTTAGTAAAAGAACTAAAAGAAGGTCAACCATGTCCTGTATGTGGATCAATAGAACATCCACAAATCGCAGTAATAAAAGATGATGTTATTTCTAAAGAAGAACTAGACCTACTTGCAGTAGACTTAGAAAATGCAAGAACTAAAAAAGATAATAAAACAATTGACATAAATTCCCTTACTGCTTTGTTAAATGAAGTAATTATTCAATTATTAGAATTATTAAATATCTCTGATGAATCTCTTATTGAAGAAACTATTAAAATTCTTGTAGAAGAAAAAGAAAAACAAATTAATGATTTAAGTGTAAAGATAAATCTTCTAGAAGAAAAGTTAAAATTCTTTGAACAAACAAAACAAGAAATCATTACTATTGAAACTAAGATCAATGAAGTTAATTTATTAATTGATACAGCTAGTACAAATCTTACTTCACTAAAAGAACAACTTGCTGCAATTAAAGGTTCAATTAGTACATATCAAGAACAAGTTAAATATGAAGATGACATTGAAATATTAGAAAATGCACTAGATCAATATAATATTTTCATTGAAACATTAGAAGAAAGCATTACTGCCTTTGATGATGGATATCATTTAGCTATTGAAGAACAAAAAGTATCAGCTTCTAAATTTGAACAAAGCTCTAAACTACTAAACGAACTTAAAACAAGTTATGATGACCTATCAAAAGTTTATGAAGAAAAAATAATTTCATTAGCAATTGATAAAGATATTATTGATAATTTAGAGGAACATCTTCAAGATGTATCTAACTTAGGTACATATATAAAAACAGTAACTGAATTTGAAACAAAGTATGACAACTTAAAGAAAACTAAGAATGAATTAGAAGATAAATTAAAAGGAAAACAAAAAGAAAATCTTGAAGAATTTACTACAAAGATTGATAATCTTACAGAAGAAATAAATCTTTTAGATGCGTCAATCACTAATCTTAATACTTTAGTTTCTAACAATAAACAAATAAAAATAGAACTTGAAAAAGCATTTAAAGTTTTTATTAAAGTTCAAAAAGAATTTGATGAAATTAGCGAATTATCTAAAACATCAAATGGTAATAATCCTAAATATTTATCATTTGAAAGATTTGTATTAATCGGCTATTTTGAAAATATCTTAAAACACGCTAATACAAGACTATCTAAAATGACTGATGGAAGATTTGTTCTATACCGAAAAGAAGATAAAGTAAAAGGAAGTGCACAACAAGGCTTAGAACTTGAAGTGTTTGATTTTGAAACAGGTAAAAGACGAGATGTTAAGACACTATCTGGTGGTGAAACATTTAAAGCAGCTTTAAGTTTAGCATTAGGCCTTGCAGATGCAATAGAAAATAAAGTTGGTCACATCTCTATTGAAACTTTATTTATCGATGAAGGCTTTGGCACACTTGATGAAAAGTCTCTTCATCAAGCAATTGATATTTTATTAGAACTTAATGATGGAACTAAATCAATTGGAATAATTTCTCATGTTCAAGAATTAAAAGACATTATTCCTACTAAATTAATAGTCACAAAATCAACAGATGGATCAAAAGTTAAGATAGTATCTTAAACACTTATAATTTGAAAAATATAATAATATATGATATAATGATAAAGTAAATTTTATAATATATTATATAAAGGAGAACATATGGAAGACGGTTGTAGGCTCAATACAAAATGTATATTGAAATTCTTTTGTAAATTTAAAAGATAATTTATAATTTTATTTTATTATTTTTATTAACAAAAGAAAGGAAATATATATGAGCGAAACATTATCAATTATAATAATTTTAATATGCTTAATTCTGTCAGCTTATTTTTCAGCATCAGAAACAGCATTATCAACATTTAACAAAATCAAAATAAAGAATTTAGCTGAAAAAGGAAATAGAAAAGCTAAACTAGTACTTAATATTGAAGAAAAATATGATACAATGCTATCAACAATTCTTATTGGTAACAACATTGTAAATATCTTAAGTGCATCACTTGCGACTATTTTATTCATTACATGGATTGGTGATAAATCAGGTCCGACTGTATCGACTGCTGTAATGACAATTATCGTGTTAATATTTGGAGAAATTACACCCAAAACACTTGCTAAAAAACGTCCTGAGGCTTTCGCAATGTTTGCTGCACCATTCTTAAAATTATTAATGATTATTTTCTTTGTATTTGCATTTATCTTTAAAAAGTGGCAAGATTTTGTATCAAAATTAATTAAAGATAAAGAAGAAGATCAAGTAACAGAAGAAGAAATTATTTCATTAGTAGAAGAAGCAACTGAAGATGGTGTCTTAGATGAAGATGAAAGTGAATTAATTAAATCTGCAATTGAATTTGGTGATTTAGAAGTTATTGATATTTTTACACCACGTGTAGATATTGTTGCTTTACCTAGTGATGCAACTTATGAAGAAATTGATCAAGCATTTGCAGGTAATGCATTTTCTAGACTTCCAATTTATGAAGAAGATATAGACCATATTATTGGTATTATATATTATAAAGACTTCTATCAAGCAGAAGAGGATAATTTTAAATTATCTGATATCATTAAACAACCAATGTTTGTAACAAAACATAAACTTGTAAATGAATTATTAAAAGAATTCCAAATGAAAAAACAACACTTCGCAGTAGTAGCTGATGAATTTGGTAGTATTGCAGGGATCGTTACAATGGAAGACATCTTAGAAGAAATTGTTGGTGAAATCTGGGATGAGTATGATGAAATCTATGAAGAAATCAAAAAAGTATCTGAAACAGTATATATAGTATCTGGTAAAGCTAATATTGATAAAGTATTAGAAACATTTGATATTGAAAAAGATATTGATCCAGTAACAGTTAATGGTTGGATTTCAGAGGAATTAAAATCTCTACCTACTCGTGGAGCTAAATTAACATTTGAAAACTTAAAAATTGAAGTGATTAAGATGAAAGGTAGAAGAATTGAATCTGTAAGAATTACAGTATTCCCTAAAGAAATGATAGAATAAATAAAACTCTACAACTATTGTTGTAGAGTTTTTTCTATAAATTAAATTGATTAATTAAAAAATATTTGTTATAATAATAATGAGGTGATAAAATGACGCTTTCAGTATTTTCTGTTCAACAATTATGGCCATTAACAATTTTAGTGGGTATTGCTGTTATAATTCCAATACTTTTATCTTTTTTTAGAATTAAAGCTATTCCCTCATTAGTAATTGAAATATTAATGGGAATAATTTTATCAATAATTCCATTTACACAAAAAATGTTTATTACTGTTGATGGTGCTGTAACAACACTTGCTGCGCTTCCTGAGGGTATATATGTTATTGGTATGTCAATTCTACTTTTTATGAGTGGCTTTGATACTGATTTTAGTGTGTTTAAAAGAAGAAAAAAAGATGAAGAAAAACATTTAAAAGTATTTTTATGTTCGATTAGTATATATATATTAGTTATAGCTTTAAGTATTGGTGCGTCATATCTTTTGAGAGAATATATTAATGGTGATTTATTAGTTGGAATATCTATAATGACAATTTTCTTTAGTTCAACTTTTGCTTCACTTGTAATTCCTCTTGTGCATGATTATGATTTAAAAGATACATCATTAGGAAAAGTTATTTCAACGTATTCAACAATATCAGAACTTTGTTCAATTATTGCATTAAGTGTTATTATGATTGTTTTAGGTATATCTAAATCACCTTCATATATATCGTTAATTATTATTATTTGTGTTTATATACTAATATTTATAGTAAAGAAATTTATCAAAATTGATAAAATATTTGGTAAGAAAATTGAAGGTATTGTACATCTATCAACACGAGTTACAGTTTTTATATTATTATTAGTTGTACTTTTATCAGATTTAGGTGGAGTTGAGTATATTCTAGGAGCATTTCTTGCTGGGATGATTATTAGAGCTTTATGGCCAAATCATCATTCAAACAAACTTGAATCAATAGGTTATGGGTTGTTTGTGCCTTTATTTTATATTTTAGTTGGTTTTAAAGTAGGATTACTAATATTATATATGGGGGTTGGAGAATTTTTAAATTTACATACTTTAATTCAATTTTTAGTAATTATTGCTGTAATGGTATTAGTTCGATTACCTTTTTTATATTTACTAAGATTTTATAAATTTAAAACTGTATGTTCTACGTTATTTATGACAACCTCGACAATTATTGTTGCTATAGCAATAGAACATATTTCATCTAATACTTTATTATTAGATGAAAAGTTAGTAATTTTATTTATTTTAGCAAGTGTTTTATCGTGTATTATACCACCTATCTTATTTGCTAATAAAGAAGATTTCTCAGATGCAAGGTTAAAACATAAAGATTATATAATTGAATTATCAGATTTAAATAAATAAAAAAGTCAACATAAGTTGACTTTTTTTTAATTAAACATTGTTATAAATTAGTTTTTTCAATGATTCCATAATAATACATGTAATAATCATGCAAAGAATCATTGAAGGAATAAGATATGTTCCATTATATACAATAGATGCCCAAAGCGGAGTAGAGAAAAATGCACATCCAGAAATTGTAGCAAAAACTAGTCTAAGTAAACATCCACACAAAATGCCGATACAAACAAATAAATGTTTTAAGAATCCTTTATTGTTTTTGATTAAACTAAAGAATAAACTCGCAACCCCACATGATACATATGCAAGTGGGTAGTCTAAAATAACTTGGATTGGATGGTATAAATAACCCCAAAATATTTGTAAAACACCAGTTAATAATGCGCATAAGAATCCACCTTTTGGTCCGTGTCTATAACACATTATAAATATTGGTACCATAGCGATAGAAATGCTACCACCTTGAAGCCAAGCAAAACTTAAGAATAGATTACAGATGAAATCTAATGCTAAAGCTAAGCTTGTAAATATTGCTGTTTCAGCAATAAATAAAACTAATTTCTTTCCTTTCATAAAAAAACACCTCAAAAATAAAATTTTCAAGGTAAGCTTAGAGTTTAAAAAATATAATTTAATGTACTTGTATATTTTTCCTACGCTAGCATTACCTAGATCAGGTTATCGGGTCGTTAATTATATTAACCTCTCAGCCCATCTTTATGAGCTCCCCATAATATGACAATAATATTATAACAAATTTCTTAAGTCTTAACAATAATAATACATTAAAAAAAGTATCAACTAAAAAGTTGATACTTAAGTTTTTATGTAGTTGAATCACCTGATGAAACATTTGTCCATAAATAAGTTCCATTAGGTTGTTGTTCTTTAATCCAAGAAAAATCTTCTATTGTTGATGAATATGGATAATTAGGAACTGCATATCCAGTAATAGTTGTATTTGTAAGTTTTATTCTCCAAACGTCAACTCTATTACTTCTATTACCTTCTACTGTATAAATATATTCACCATCACAATAAGCTACAATACCAGTATGAGATGCACCATTGCTTAAGAAGAATACAATATCACCAGTTATAGGAGTATACTCTTCTTTATATTTAAAAATGCCTTGTGCTAAACACCATTCCATTCCTGTATAACATCCTTGATATTTTAATAACAGATCATTACTTAAACCAGCATGATACCAACACCATGAAACAAATGTTGCACACCAAGCTACACCATTATTACCATACCAAGCACCAAATTTTTGGAAGTTGTTATAAGAACCATCTTCACTCTTACCTTCATAAATGCCTACTTGTTCATATGCTAGATTAACTAATCTCGCACGATAATCAACTTCAGCAGTGCCGCTTACAGTTATAAGGTATTTCGCATTAATTGTAGGATCTAATTCATTATAACATGTAACATAAGCTCTTCCTTCACCAATACCAGTAAATTCTAAAGTATTTTCATATTTTGTAGTACGTACAACTTCTGAATCATCACATAACCATTTAAAATTACTTGGAATTTGACCAAAAGTCATTTCTACTGGTAATGTTTCACCTATTTGAATTTTACCTAATTCTTTTGAAGGACGTAACATAAATTCAACGTTTGGATCAGCAACTTTAATAGTTACATTTCCTTGAACTTTATCGTTATATTTTGAAGTAGCAGTTACAGTAACAGTACCAAGACCTTTTGCAGTTAAAATACCATTTTCCAATGTTGCAACATCTTTATTATCTACAGTGAAAATAAAATCATCTTCACTTGTTTCGTATAAACCAGCAAAGTCATATACCCATACTTCAACTTTATCATTTACTGCAATAATATTAGTAGTAGAATCTAGTTGTAATGCTGCTTTATAAATTGTAAATTCTAAAGCAGCAAATTTAGATGTATCTTCTTTTAAAGTAATTGTTGCAGTATATTCACCAGTACGTCTTGCTGTAATTGTACCATCATCATTTATTTTTACTCCATTTGTTGTATCAAAAGCAATATTAAATAAATCTAAACTATCGTAGTTTTCTACATTAAAACCGATTGTATCCCCAATTACATAATGGTCTTTATCCATTGTAACGATGGGTGTTTCATTTTCAACAGGACCATTTACATTTGGTTCATCCCCGTTATTGTTTTTCTTACATCCAGTAATAAAACATAAACAGAAAATCATACATAAAACAAATAATCTATTTTTCATTCATTTTCCTCAATTTCTTTTAATTTTACAGTATAATTATACATTATTTAATAAAAATTTTCAATATTTATCAATCTTTTTTTATGGTAAATAATGAAAAAAAAGGAGTATTGATACTCCTTTAAATTATTATTGAGTTGAATCACCAGATGAAACATTAGTCCAAATATATGAACCATCAGATTTAGGTTCTTTAATCCAACTAAAATCATCATATTCAGTTAAACCAGGATAATTAGGAACTCCATAACCAGTAATAGTTTGGTTAGTAAGTTTAATTCTCCAAACATCTACTCTATTACTTCTATTACCTTCAATAGTGTAAATATATGTTCCATCACAATGAGCAACAATACCTGTATGGCCTGCACCTGCGCTTAAGAAGAACACAATGTCACCAGTTGTTGGAATATATTCTTGTTTATATTTAAATATACCATTTTCTATGCACCAGTTCATACCTGCAGTACAACCTTGATATTTAAGTAATAATGTATTACTTAATCCAGCGTGATACCAACACCATGAAACAAATGTTGCACACCAAGGTTCTCCATCATTACCATACCAAACACCAAATTTAGTATGATTATCATAACTTCCATTAGGTTTTAATCCTTCTTTAATGCCAATTTGATCATATGCAAGTTCTATTAAACGTTTTCTGTAGTCTACTTCAACTTCGCCTTCGACTGTAATTAAATATTTTGCATTTATTGAAGGATCACTTTCATTGTAACAAGTAATATAAGCTTTCCCTTCAGCAACACCTGATATTTCTAATGCTGTATCATATTTAGTTGCACGTGCTATTTCTGCATTATCACATAACCATTTAAAAGAATCGGGATGTTGTCCACCTGTCATTGTCATTGGTAAAATTTGGCCTACTTTAATTTTAGCTAATTCTTCGCTTGGTCTAATCATAAAATCTACTGTAGGGTCTCCAACTTTAATAGTTACACTACCTTGAACTTTATCGTTATATTTAGATGTTGCTGTAACAGTAACAGTGCCTAAAGCGATAGCTGTTAAAACTCCATTTTCTAGTGTAGCAACTTCATTATTATCAACAGTAAAGTTTAAGTCATTTGTAGAAGTTTCATATAAGCCAGCAAAATCATAAACCCAAATTTCAGCTTTATCTCCAACAGCAATAATATCTGTTGTAGAATCTAAAACAAATGAAGATTTATAAACTGAAAACTCTACTGAAACAAATGTTGATGAATCTTCTTTTAAAGTAAGAGTTGCTGTATAATCTCCAGTACGTCTTGCTGTAATAGAACCATCAGCATTAACTTTTACACCATTTGATGTATCAAATGATATATTAAATAAATCTAAACTAGCGTAGTTTTCTACATTAAATCCGATTAAATCTCCGATAACATAATGATCTTTATCCATTGTAACAATTGGTGTTTCATAAGTAATTGGGTTGTCATTTCCATTGTTTTCATTATTTTCTTGATTATTTTTTTTACAACTAGTAATAAAACATAATCCTAAGATCATTAATAAAACAAAAATTCTATATTTCATTCAAATTCCTCTTTTTCTAATAAATTACATCATAATTATACAATAAATATGTTGAATTTTCAATTAATTAACGATTTTAGGAAACTTTATTTTGTATTTTAAATTTAATGTAATTATAGTTAAAATATGATATAATAATTAAGAGGTGTAAATATGAAAAGATTTATATATATATTAATATTACTTCTATCCTTTTTTATTAGTTCTTGTGTAGATACAAATACTAAAATACTACCTGATTTAACAGGTAAAAATAGAGCAGAAATTGAAGAAATAATGAAACAGAAAAATATAAATTTTGTTTTTAAATATAGTAACGAAATAATCACTAGTGATTTAGATCTAGATTTATTTGTGTCATACAATGGTGAATTAAAAGCTGGAGATCAAATTGATTCTAATTATCAAGTTTATATTTATACAACTGTATTACCAATAACATATAAGATTCATGATGAAGTAAAAATGGATTTTGAATATGCTGGAAAGAGTTTTATAAATGATGGAATTGGTGAAGTAGAATTAGTTTATTCTACAGATGGCGATACGGCACGTTTTAAAGATATTATTACAGGTGAGACATTTAGTTTACGTTTCTTAGGTATTGACACACCTGAATCAACAATTGATAAAGATCCATGGGGAAAAGCTGCATCTGATTACACTAAAAAAAGACTCACTCAAGCTAAAACAATTGTCTTAGAAGCTGAAGGAGCAAGAACTGAAACTTATGGAAGATATTTAGGGTTTGTTTGGGTAGATGGTATATTATTAAATTTAGAGATAGTAGAACAAGCTTATTCTAACTCAACACTTAGTAAAAGTAAATATTCAGAATATTTCGCTTTAGCATCAGCACATGCTCAATCAACAGGAAGACGTTTCTATGGCGAAATTGACCCTGGTTATGATTATGATAGAAAAGAGTTTAAATAATGTATAAAGCTATATTATTTGATTTAGATGGTACTATTTTAAATACATTAGATGATTTATTTTATAGCACCAATTACGCATTAACATACCACAATCTTCCTCTTAGATCTTATGAAGAAATAAGATGTTTTGTAGGAAATGGTGTAAGAGTATTAATTGAAAAAGCTGTTGGAGAATCTAATCTTCATTTAGTTGATGATGTCATTACAACTTTCAAAGGTCATTATAAAGACCATTCACTTGATCATATTCATGAATATAAAGGTATTTGTGAATTATTAACAAAACTAAAAGAAATGAACATATTGCTTGCAGTTGTTACTAATAAATTTAATCAAGCTGCACAAGATATAGTAAGTAAATATTTCAATAATACATTCGATGTGGTATTAGGTGAAAGTCCTAATTTAAAAAGAAAACCATATTCGGATATGTGCAACTATGTTTTGAAAAAACTGAATATCAATAATGATGATGCATTATATGTAGGAGATTCTGAAGTTGATATTTTAACAGCTAATAATTCAAATATAAAATGTATTTCTTGTTCTTGGGGATTTAGAAAAAAAGAAGAATTGATTAATGCAGGTGCATCAATTATTATAGATGAACCATTAGAGATACTAAAATTTATAAAAAAATAAAAAATTTTATAATAGAATATTGACAATTATAATAATATTTAGTAAAATATAAAAGTTAATTTATGGAGGTATTATGCAAAAGAAATTTGATGAACTTATTAATGAGTTCGGTATAGAAAACTTAGATGGTTTAAATGACTCCAAAGTTCTTGAACAAAGAGAAAAATATGGAGAAAATGCTTTAAAAGAAAAGAAGAAACAAAGCTTATTTGTTAAATTCTTACTAGAATTTAAAGATGCTTTAATCATTATTTTAATGATAGCTGCTGTTGTTTCATTAATTGTAGATCCACATGAATGGGTAGAAAGTTTAATTATTTTTATCGTTATTTTTGTTAATGCTATTTTAGGTGTTTATCAAGAAGGTAAAGCTGAAAAATCACTTGACGCATTAAAAAAGATGTCTTCACCTACTTGTAAGGTATGGCGTAATAATGTACTTGTAACTGTTCAAACTAAAGATTTAGTTGTTGGTGATGTTATTTATGTTGAAGCTGGCGACTTTATTCCTGCTGATGCTAAAATTATTGAATGTTCTAACTTAAAAGTTGATGAATCAGCACTTACTGGTGAAAGTGTTGCTGTAGATAAAGATGCAACTGAAATCTTAGACCATATCGTTGGTTTAGGAGATATGAAAAACTGTTTATTCTCATCTACATTCGTTACAAATGGTAAAGCAAAAGCACTAGTTACAGGTGTCGGTATGAATACAGAAATTGGTAAGATTGCTGGTGCATTAATGGAATCAGAAGAAACTGAAACTCCTCTTCAAAAGAAACTTACACAAGTTGGTAAAGTAATTGGTATTATGGCACTAGGTATTTGTGCTGTAGTATTTGTTTTAAATGTTTTAAAACCAACAGAAGAAGAAGTTGAATTAGGTGTTAAATTATTGGCTGCATTTAAGATAGCTGTATCACTTGCTGTTGCTGCTATTCCAGAAGGTCTTGCTACAGTTGTTACAATTGTTCTTGCAATTGGTGTAGAAAAGATGGCAAAACATAATGCTATTGTTAAGAAATTACCTGCTGTAGAAACACTAGGTTCAACTAATGTTATCTGTAGTGATAAAACTGGTACATTAACACAAAATAAAATGACAGTTGTAAATGTTTATTTAACTGAACTTAAAGATTTAAAAGAGTTAAATGAAAACGAAAAAACAATGTTATTATATTTCTCTACATGTTGTGATGCTTCTATCAGTTTTGAAGATGGTAAAGAAGTAAGAATCGGTGACCCTACTGAACTTGCATTATTAGATGCTAATAATTTATATGGTGTTAAAACACCATTAAATAGAGTTCTTGATTTACCATTTGATTCTGATCGTAAACTAATGACTACAGTAGTTGAAATGAATGGTAAATATCTAGCAATTACAAAAGGTGCACCTGATGTTGTTATTTCTAGAAGTATTAATAATCAGGATTTATTAGATAAAGCTTTAGATGCTAATAATACAATGGCAACTAATGCTATTAGAGTTTTAGCTTTAGGTATTAAATGGTTTGATTCTTTACCAGATACAGAAGTATTAGAACAAAATATGGAATTTATCGGTTTAATTGGTATGATTGACCCTGCTCGTGAAGAAGTTAAAGATGCTATTGCTATCGCGAATAAAGCTGGTATTTCAACTGTTATGATTACAGGTGACCATGTTACTACTGCAAAAGCTATTGCGATGCAACTAGGTATTTTACATGATGGTGAACTTGCAATTACTTCTAGCGAACTAGCTAAAATTTCAGATGAACAATTATATGAAGATATTGAAAAATATCGTGTTTATGCTCGTGTATCACCTAATGATAAGGTAAGAATCGTTTCTACTTGGAAGAAAAAAGGATATATTGCTGCAATGACAGGTGATGGTGTTAATGATGCACCTGCTCTTAAAAAAGCTGATATTGGTTGTGCAATGGGTATTACTGGTACAGACGTTTCAAAACAAGCTGCTGATATGATTTTAACAGATGACAATTTTACTACAATTGTTGAAGCTGTTAAACAAGGTAGAGGAATTTTTTCAAATATCCAAAAATGTGTTAAATATTTATTATCATCAAATATCGGTGAAGTAATTACAATTTTTGTAGCATCTTGTTTAGTTCTAATTCCTATGTTTGCTGGCCTTGGAACTCCACTTTCTCCAATTCACCTACTTTGGATTAACTTAATTACTGACTCTCTTCCAGCATTTGGACTTGGCATGGAAGAACCTGAAAGTGATGTAATGAATAAGAAACCTCGTGGTGCAAAAGAAGGATTCTTTAGTAATGGTTTAATGAGTAAGATTATTGTTGAAGGTATTATTATTGGTTGTTTAACTTTAGCCGCTTATTTAATTGGTCATTTCGCATTTAATCATGTAATTGGTCAAACTATGGCATTCTTAACACTTTCTTCAACTCAATTATTCCACGCATTTAATGTTAAGAGTAATCATTCAATCTTCTCTAAACACACATTTGATAATAAGTTCTTAAATATGGCATTTATTGTTGGATTTGTATTACAATTATTTGTAATTTATTGTCCTGGATTAAATAGTGCAGTATTTAAATTTGAAGCTTTAAGCGTTGTACAATTATTAATTTCTATTGGTCTTGCACTTGTGATGGTTGTAGTTATGGAAATTTCTAAACTTGCTTCTAATAGACATTCAAGAGACTAAAAATGCTGTGAAGAAATAGCTTATGAATATGAAGAAATAGTAATTGAAAAAGAAAAAGTTAAAATTATTTCAAAGAAGAAGAATAAGTAATTATAAAGAGTAAATCTTAGATTTACTCTTTTTTGTTTTTTTCTTGACATTGAAATAAAATTATGATTAAATGTAATTGTTAGCAATTGCTAACAATTTTAGACAATGTATTATTGATTAATTCATATATATTTTACCTCCGATTTTGTAAATATTAAAATAAGAATTAATTATTAATATCTATAAATAACCTCCAATAAGAAGATGATGGATAATTACATCATCTTTTTTTAGTATTTTTAATAGATTTAGTG
>JAZOLP010000130.1:0-3955 GCA_045653225.1 Bacilli bacterium | reverse complement strand
AGTAAATGTTGGTTTGTGTTTTCCTCTTAATACTGTTGCAACCGCTGATGATAAACGGCCTAAAACTAAATCAGTCGCATCGATAACATACCATTTGCGATCAGCTCTAGCTTGTTCTGTTGTGTTCATAAATGTAGAACGCATTGTTTTATTCCTCCATAAAAATTAATTTTCTTCGTTTGAAGGGCATTTTGTGGGATTTAAAGTCTCATCGACTAATGTATCGAATATATTATACTCTTATTTTTTCTAAAAGTCAAAGAAATGACATTATTATTTTTTATATAAAAAGCAGTCTTTTAACAAAGACTGCTTTATGTTTAATTAATAGATTTTTGGACGTAATTCCCTTTAATCATCAATGTCTTAGTAACAGAAATAAACGCTTTTTCATCAACTTCTTTAACAGCTTCAACATATAAAGGAGTTTCATAACTTGAAGCATAAACAACAATCGTTGCTTTTTGACTATTCGTATAACCACCAACACATTGATAAATTGTAAGACCATGTCCAAGATAAGTTAACAACGCAACTTTAACCTCTTCACTTTTTGAAGTAACAATTTCAATTCTATTAGTCTTGTAGGTTTTATATACTCGGTCAATAGTTGTCATATAAACTACAAGTCTTACTAATGTAAATAATACATTTTCTATACTAATAATTACTGAAGATAAAATAATTATTGTATCAACTGTACTTTGAATTTTTGTAAATGGAAGTTGCTTTTTAACTTGTAAATAATTAGCAACAATATCCATTCCTCCAGTTGAGCCACCAGATTTTAAACAAATTGCTGCACCAAGCCCACAAACAAAACCACCAATTACCGCAAGTAATAATCTTGTACCAGTCGACATGTTTTCTTTAAAGAAAGCTTGCGCTTGATATGATAAATCATTTTGAGCAATATTAAATCTACCACTTCTGATAATTTCAATTAAATCACTACTATCAACTCTTAAAAACTCTAAAACTTCTTTTGTTACACCATATGTTTCTAAAGTTACTTCATTATAACCATTTACTAAACCTTGAATAGCGCCATCTTGAATAACAAGAACAAATGGACTAATAGTGTACATTGATAAAAGGTTCATAATTACTGTTTGTAATATAATTGAAACAGCAGTTAAAATAACAAAATGTTTACTAACGCCTCTCCAACCAAGCAGGAATAAAGGCAAGTTAATCAGCATGATAAATGTACCTAAGTTATTAGACATAAATCTAGTTACATCACCATTTGGATTAAATTTTTCAAATAATCCTACAATCAACTGAGATGCACCTGTTGCACCACCAGAAAAGAATCCACCAAGACGAAGGATCCATACAACACCAACGCTGTATATAATTGTACCTAAAATTACACCTATATAAGCTTTTATTTTTTTCTTAAGTTGTACTTTTTCTTGTTCTACTTGAGATAATTCTTTAAAATGAATTTCATTTTTAATATCTTTATTTGAATTCTGTGACATATTTTATCCTTTAATACTAGCGTACAACACTTCCGCTATTTGCTTCTTTTAATTCAATCAACTCTAATTTATCGCCATCAGCAGCACATAGAACCATACCATTTGATTCTACACCACGAATTTTAACAGGTTGTAAATTAGTAACGACAATAACTTTTCTACCAACTAATGTTGATGGATCGTAATATTTTGCGATACCAGAAACAATTTGTCTTACTTCTTCACCAATCTTAATTTTAGATACTAATAACTTTTCAGCATTATCATGACGTTTTGATTCTAAAATTTCTCCAACTTTTAATTCTACTTTTGAAAAATCATCAATCGTAATTAAATCTTTCTTAGGTTCTTCTTTTTTAGCCTTATTTAACGCTTCAAGAGCTGCTTTTTGTTTTTCTTCATAGAATTTAAGTTCAGCTTTAATGTCTAATCGTTTAAATAAAGCATCACCTTTGCACACTTTAACACCACTTAAATCTTTACCAAACGAAAGATTTACAATACTTAATTCTTCATTCATTCCTAGTTGTTCTAAAATCTTAGGTGCAGTTTCAACTAAATAAGGAGCAACTAAATGAGCAGCAACTCTAATGGATTCAGCTAAATGATACATTACAGAAGCAAGTAAATCTTTATTTGTAGGATCTTTAGCAAGAGCCCATGGAGCAGTTTCATCAACATATTTATTAGCACGATTAATTAACTCCCATGTTGCATTCATAGCATTTTGAAGTTCAAATTTATCAAATTCACAAATTGTATTTTCAATAGCACGTTTAGCACATTCTTCAAGTGATGCATCAAATTCAGTAGTTTGGTAATTAGAAGGGATAACACCATCAAAATACTTTTCAATCATACTAACAGTACGACTTACAAGATTACCTAAATCATTTGCAAGATCAGTATTATAACGTTCCATAAAACGATCATAACTAAATAAGCCATCATTGCCAAGAGGCATTTCTTTAGCTAAATAATAACGAACAGAGTCGCTTCCATAACGTGTATATAAATCTTCAGGATAAACTGCATTACCACGAGATTTACTCATTTTACCATCACGGTTTAAAATCCAACCATGAACTAATAATTGATAATTAACAGGAATATCAAGAGCCATTAATAAAATTGGCCAATATACAGCATGGAATCTTAAAATATCTTTACCAATAACATGATAAACATTTTCATTTTCTAACCAATATTTTTTAAAGTTAGAATCATCATTTGATCCGTATCCTAAAGCTGTAATATAGTTTGCAAGTGCATCAATCCAAACATAAACAACATGCTTTGGGTTGCTAACAACAGGAACACCCCATTTAAATGTAGTTCTACTTACACATAAATCTTCAAGTCCTGCTTCAATAAATGATACTACTTCATTTTTTCTAGTTTCAGGTTGAATAAATTTAGGATTATCTTCAATAAACTTAAGTAACTTATCTGCATATTTCTTTAAATTTAAAAAATAACTTTCTTCTGATACAAGTTTAGTTGGTTTCCCACAATCTGGACAAGTATCACCTTCTGCAAGTTGACTCTTTGTAAAGAAAGTTTCGCATGATACACAATAATTACCAGTATATGAACCTAAATAAATATCACCATTAGCAAGTAATTTTTCAAAAATCATTTGGACAGCTTTAACATGATTTTCATCAGTTGTACGAATAAAGTAATCATAAGAAATATTTAAATCTTTCCAAATCCCTTTAGTACCTTCTGCAATCTTATCTACAAAAGCTTGAGGTTCCATTTTAGCTTTAGCAGCAACTTCTTCAATCTTTTGACCGTGTTCATCCATACCAGTTAAATAGAATGTATCACGATTCATAAGTCTATTAAATCTCGCAAATACATCACATGCAACAGTTGAATAACTATTGCCTAGTTGTGGTGTACCACTTGCATAATAAATTGGAGTTGTTACGTAACATTTTCTACACATATTAATACCTCTATTTTTTTCTATTTATAACGTATGTATATTATATCACTTTAACCAATTATTTTAAAGCAAATTGATAAGTAGATGCTAACTTTTACAGCATAATAAGAAAAATGATGTTAAAAACTTTTTTTATATTTTGATTTTTCTAAATAACCTATACTTAACAATCCCAATAGTTGTTAAAACAATGAATATAGCACATATAAAAACACCATTTTTTAATTTAATATTACTGATAATAAAATTCTTACTACAAACATTAAAAAAATACTCACATAATGTAATATTTCCACTTTCATCAATAGCTTCAATTTTTAAAACATGCTCACCTTCGCTTACTTTTTCACCATTATAAATTTGATTATCTAAATACACATATACTAAAACATTATTACTTAAATTATCAAATACTTCATAAGTTATTTTATCTAATGTTTTATATACTTTATTATTTTCTACATTAACACTAATACTAGGTGAGATTGTGTCTTTTAATTTAATTATAATAACA
>JAZOLP010000129.1:0-11811 GCA_045653225.1 Bacilli bacterium | reverse complement strand
AATGATGTACTAAGATTAAATTCTCTTGTTACCTCTAAATAGGTTTTTTCTCCATTCATAACCATTAATACAAATTTTAACTTTTCTTCTTTTGACCATTCTCTATTTTTACCACCTTTAGGTCTTCCCATAGTATCAACTTCTTTACTTTATTATAACACATCAAAAAAACGTAGACTCTTTTTGTGTCTACGTTTAGTTTATCATTTCATTATAAGTCATCTCTTATTATTTTCTAGTTATGTTTTGAATGATTGGTGGTTGAACATATTGATATCCATAAGGATATGGATATGGTTGAAAGTATGGATATGGATAAGGTTGTGGATAATATGTATTGTTACAACATTTATTATTGTTTAACCAAAATGGAGCTGATAGAATTGCTGCTCCAGCAAGTAAGGGTACCCAAAATCTTTCTCCATTTTCATTTACTATTTGTTGATATTGCATTAAATCACCTCTATTATAAAATATGAAAATATTTTAAAGATGTGATTATAAGATTATATAATAGTAAAAATATTCTTCTAATGTTAGGTTATTATCATATATAATCTTAGCAGCTTCATTACCAACATATGTATAGTGCCATGGTTCGAAAGGATATCCTGTTATTGTTTCTTTATCCTTTTTATATCTTTCTATAAATCCATAAATATATGAGTTTTCTTTTAGCCATTTATATTCATCTGTATTTTCAAAATGATATGTTAGTCCTGTATCTTTTGTTGAGATATCTATCGCATAGCCAGTTTGATGTTCCGATGCTCCTGGTGGTGCAACGTAATCATTGTTTTCCTTATTATATAATGATTCTTGATATTCATAACTTCTATATGCTGAAAATATTGTTAGATGCAAGTTTTCATTCAAAGAATCTTTAAACATTTTTGTGTATGCATCTAATACTGTTTTATTAACTTCAATTTTTTGATCTGTTCTTTTAATAATATCTACATTTGTAATTTCTGTTAAATCTTTAGGTATATAATTTTGGTTAAGTCGGTAATTTGTATTTACAAAATGAATATTTTCTTTTTTAAACGATAAATAGCTTGTTTTATTTGGAATTAGAAAATCTGGATAGTTTACCATGTTAATAGCATATATTATGTTATTTGTTTCATTATATATTTGTTCATATTCTTTTATTTTTTTAGGATTATGTGGATAGTTTTTTATTAAATTTTCAAAAGTGTTATTGCTAGTTACATTTGTACAACTTATCAATAATAGAATATTTAAAATAATTAAAATCGTTTTTTTCATATTATCTCTCCTATATAATATTATAAACATAAAATTTTGATTAATAATATGATTTTTAATGTAAAATGTGGTAAAATATATATAAGTGTATTTAAGATATTTTGAGGTGAAAATATGAAAAAGATGATTATTTTAGATGGAAATAGCATTATGTTTAGAGCATATTATGCTACTGCATATACTGGTAATTTAATGCAGGCAAGAAGTGGTTTATATACTAATGCTATTTATGGCTTTGTAAATATGATTCAACATATTATTCAAACTAAAGATATGACAAATATTTTTGTTGCGTTTGATAAAGGTAAAAAAACAATTCGTCATCAAACTTATTCAGATTACAAAGGTGGCAGAAAAGCCACTCCTGAAGAGTTTTTAATGCAAATCCCTTATATCAAAGAATACCTAGATGTTCTTGGTATTAAACATCTTGAACTTGATGATTATGAAGCAGATGATATTGTTGCTAGCATGGCTATTCTTGCGAAAGATCAATTTGATGAAATAATGGTTATTTCTGGTGACAAAGATTTACTTCAGCTTGCAAAAGGTAATATTCATGTTTATTTAACTAAAAAAGGATTAACAGAATTGGAATGTTATACTGAGGAAAACTTTAAGTCTCTTATGGGGATTGAATCTTGTCAAATGGTTGATTATAAAGGTTTAATCGGTGATGATAGTGATAACTTGCCTGGTGTATCGGGAGTTGGGCCTAAAACTGCACAAAAGTTGTTAGAAGAATATAAGACATTAGAAAATATTATTGATAATATTCCTAATCTTAAAGGTAAAGTTCAAACTTCATTAATGAATGATAAAGATAATGCTCTTAGAAGTAAAAAATTAGCTACTTTATTTTTAGATGTTAATTTACCTTATGCTGTCTGTGATACAGTTTATAAAGAAGCTGATAAACTAAAACTTCGTTCTTTTTATGAAAAAGTTGAATTCAAATCGTTTATAAAAAAGCTTGGAGATATTGAAGAAAGTACTGAAACAATAAAAGCATCTAATGTTCAAATTGATTATTACTATAATAATGTTGATTTATTAATTAAAGATTTAAAAGAAAATAATCATTGTTTTATTGATGCTGAATTAGGTAAAGAAAATTATCATAAAGAACCATTACTAGGTATTGGCATTGTCCTTAATAATCATGGTCATTTTAATTCAAAAGATTTTTTAAAAAATGATGATTTAATAGAAGAATTAAGTAAAAAAGATCTTTTTACTTGTGATGTTAAAAAATGTTTTGTTAGCTTATATAAACTAGGTATTAAATTAAATAAATTTGTTTTTGACTTAGGTCTTGCTGCATACATTTTTAATCCAAGTTTTGCATCTATTGATGTTAAGAGTATATATAATCGTTTTATTGATTGTTCTATTCCTTTTGTTGAGGAAGTATATGGGAAAAATTCAAAATTTGAAATTCCAGCAATTGAAGTTTATGGTAAATATTGTATTGATAAAGTTAGTTATTTAAAAGATGTAAAAGATGAAATAGATAGCCAATTAAATGATGATCAAAAAAAATTACTTTATGATGTTGAAATTCCTCTTGCTGTTGTTCTTGGTGAAATGGAACTTGCAGGATTTGGTGTAAGTAAAGATAGACTTAATGAAATTGGTGAGTTTGTTTTAAATGAAATTAATAGATTAGAAAAAGAAATTTATGAATTATGTGGGTTTGAGTTTAATATTGCTTCTCCTAAACAACTAGGTGAGGTTTTATTCGAAAAACTTGCTATAGCAAAAGGTAAAAAGAATAAAACTGGTTATGTAACTAATGCCGAAGAATTAGAAAAATTAGCATTAATTCACCCTGTACCTTTAAAGGTTTTAGAATATCGAAAATATAGTAAATTATATTCTACATATGTTGTAGGTTTACTAGATGAAATTTTTGAAGATGGCAAAGTACATACTATTTTCAAACAGTCTTTAACATTAACTGGTAGACTTTCTTCTGTAGAACCAAATATTCAAAATATACCTATTCGTACAGAAGATGGTAGATTAATAAGATCTGCTTTTGTTCCAAGTGATGGTGCTATTTTAGTTAGTGCGGATTATTCTCAAATTGAACTTCGAATTTTAGCTCACGTTTCTAAATGTAAAAATATGATTGATGCTTTTAATTCGGGGATTGATTTACACTCATCTACAGCAGCTAAGATTTATGGTGTTTCAATAAATGATGTTACAAAAGAACAAAGAAGAATCGCAAAAGCTGTTAACTTTGGTATTGTATATGGAATGAGTCCATGGGGTCTTGCTGAAGAATTACATATAGGAACATTTGAGGCTAATGATTTTATTAATCGTTACTTTATGATTTATCCAGAAGTTAAAGATTATTTAGATAAGGTTGTTAACAATACAAAACAAGTTGGTTATACTGAAACAATCTTTGGAAGAAGAAGATATATGCCTGAAATCAATTCTTCGAATGGTGCATTACGTCAATTTGCTGAACGTACTGCGAAAAATGCTCCAATTCAAGGGGCTGCTGCTGATGTTATTAAACTTGCTATGGTAGCAACTTCAAAAAAATTTAAAGAGCTTGGTTTAAAGAGTAAACTTATTGCACAAGTTCATGATGAACTTGTTGTTGATACAGTAATTTCTGAAGAAGAAATTGTTAAAAAGATTTTAAAAGAAGTAATGGAAGGTGTAGTTAAGTTAGATGTTTTATTAGAAGCATCGTTATCATATGGGGCTAATTGGGATATGAAATAAGGTAGGTGAAAAATTGTGCCAGAATTACCAGAAGTAGAAACGGTAAAAGAAACACTAAAAAATAGAATATTAAAAGAGAAAATAGTTGGTGTTGATGTCTTTTATGAGTCAATGATTGATGAAGAATTAAGATATGAATTCAAAGAATTATTAATTGGTGAAAGACTTAATGATATTTTAAGATATGGAAAATATTTGTTTTTTATTTTTGATAATGTTTCCTTGATTTCTCATTTAAGAATGGAAGGGAAATATTTTATAAAAGATAAAAATGAAGAAAGAAATGTCCATGAACATATTGTGTTTACTTTTGAAAGTGGTAAAACATTAAGATATCACGATACAAGAAAGTTCGGTACAATGAAATTAGTTAAAACCACTTGTTTTAATGAAATAATGAATGAACCTGAACTTAAAAAATTAGGTCCTGAAGCTAATTCAAATATTGATCCTCTTGAATTTTACAATAAAATTAAAAAGATGCGTGTAAAATTAAAAGTTGCATTATTGGATCAAACATTACTTGCTGGACTTGGAAATATTTATGTTGATGAAGTATGCTATTTATCAAATCTTCATCCTGAATATCCATGTTACAAGTTAACTTATTTTGATGTATTAAATATTTTAGAAAATTCAAAATATGTTTTAACAGGTGCGATCAAAGCAGGAGGTACTACTATTAGAAGCTATACTTCTAGTTTAGGTGTTACTGGGAGATTCCAATTAAAACTTCATGTACATACAAAAGCTGGTGATGTTTGTGAAAGATGTAATACTATTATTGAAAAGATAGTTGTTGGTGGAAGAGGAACATATATTTGTAGAAAATGTCAAAATTTGTTTAAACCTTTAATTGTTGGTATTACTGGAGGAATTGGAACTGGTAAATCTAGTGTATCTAAATATTTAATTGAAAAAGGATATAAAGTTATTGATACTGATATTATCTCAAAAGAAGTATCTAAAGAAAATGTATTTTTAGATGAAATTATAAAAGTATTTGGTCAAACGTATGTTATTAATGGTGCATTAGATAGAAAGAAAATGGGCGATTTAGTTTTTAATGATAAGGATGCTAATAAGAAATTAACATCTATTATTCACCCTATAATAAAGAAAAAAGTAATTGAGGAAATTAATTCTTCATCTGATAAATTTGTTTTTGTTGATGTACCACTTTTATACGAATCTGGATTTGATGATTTATGTCACTATGTTATTTGTGTTTTCGCAGAATCCCATATTAACTTAGAACGTTTAATGAAACGTGATAGTTTAACAATAGATGATGCCTTAATAAGAATTAATTCACAAATGAATATTGAATTAAAAAAACAAAAGTCACACTTTATTATTGATAATTCTAATGATTTATGTTATACTTATAAACAAGTAGATAATGTAATAGATAAATTGCAGGAAATGAGGAAATAAAATGAGTTTAAAAGGTATTTTTTCTAATAGTTTTGAAACAGTAGAATTTGGTAGTAATCAAGATTTATTAACACATTATTATCAAGCTGATTATGAAAAGGTTAAAAATACAATTATTGATATCTCTAAATCAATGAGATTTAAGGTAAGTAACATTAATGATGATTTTCATGAAATGTTAATATTAATGCCTAGAGGAGAATTAATTGTAACTTTATTTAATCAAACACCTAGTGTAACTAGTGTTGATTTTAAAATTACTACAATGTATGTTTTACCTTTTAATCGTGGAGCAAAAGTTATCGGAAATTATTACCAAAGCTTAAATAAACAACTTCCTCTTAAGAAAGTTGGCGGTGGTACAAGTGGGTACTAAGAATTATTCGATAGATAATGCTTGTTTAACTATTATGATAGATAATATGTTAACTGATTTAGATCGTAAAATGTTAACATATTGTTATTTACCGATCATTGGTGATAAAGCGCTTAATCTTTATAATACTTTATTTACAATGATTGAACCAGGTGCATTAGAAAGTAATGTATTGAATCATAATCAATTATTGAAACTTACTAATTTACCTAAAACTAAATTTGTTAATGAAAGAAAGAAACTAGAAGCAATTGGTCTTTTAAAAACATACTATAAAGATTCACATCTTATATATGTTTTAAATCAAGTATTATCTCCTTTTGAATTTTTTAATAATCATGATTTAGTAAGAGTTTTATCATGTGTTTTGGGAGATGAAGAGACTAATATGTTAGGGTATAGCTTTTTATTAAGAAAGTTAGATCCTAAACAATTTGAAGATGTTACTTCATCATTTGATGATGTATTTGAATGTGTTTATGATTCAGATATAGATTTTAATGGTATTGGAATAGATACAATTAATAACGGAATTACTATTAAAAACGAAGAATTTAATATAGATCATTTTATTATATTAGTTGATGCTATGAATATTTTAAATAAAGATATATTACATAGCGAAGATTTTCTAAGTTTAATTAAACGTTATTCATTCTTATATGGTTTAAGTGTAGAACAAATGAAAGATACGATAATATTATCAGTTACGGTTGATAAAACAATTTCTTTCGATGAATTAGAAATTCAAGTTAAACGTGTATATGATAATCGTCATCAAAATTGTGTTGTAACCCCTAAACGTCAAGTTGTAAAAAGCGATGATAAAGTGGTTAATATGTTTGAGTCTTTATCACCTAATCAAGTTGTTAAAAATAAATCTAAGATTGAGTTAACAAGCGCAGAAATTAATACTTTTGATAAAATATTAAAAGAAACTAATGTTTCAGTAGGTGTTTTAAATGTATGTATAGTTTATGTGTTAACTGAAAAAAATGGTGAAATTCCATCATATAATTATTTCTTAAAAATAATTAATACTTGGAAAAGATCAGGTATTACTACTACTAAACAAGCACTAGAATTTATTAATAAAAAACCTACTGATAAAAAAGTTAAAACTCAAACTAAAACTATTAAACAACTACCAAGTTGGTATAAAAATGATCAACTTAAGATTGAAGACGATACAGATGTATTAGATGATGATATCGTTGATTTCTTTAAACCTAAAGAATAAGGAGGAACATATGGATTTTCAAAAAGAACAAATATTAAAAAACGCTTTATCTGATAAAGATATTTGTACATTAATTAATAATCATCAAATTAGTAATGAAGTTCTTGAAAATAATATCATTAATATTTTATCTTATATGGTTAATAAGAAAAAATGTAATGGATGTACATCTTTTGATAATTGTAGCCAAGATATTATTGGTTCGATGCCTAAAGTTTGTTATAATGGTAATATTTATACTGAATATGTCCCTTGTCCTTATTTCCAAGTTAAAATGGATAAAAATAGTAAAATTGCGAATTTAACTACTCTTGCTTGCAATTTAGATAATATTGATAGTTCTTCATTATATAATAAATCTACGCGTAAGGCATTATATGATATAATGAAAAATATTTATATGAAAAATATTTCAGGAGAGTACGTTAAAGGTATTTATTTACATGGAAGATATGGTTGTGGAAAAACTTACATTATGTCATGTTTTGCTAGTAAGTTTGCTGAAAATGGTAAAAAGGTTGTTTTTGCATATTATCCTGATTTAATTAGACAAGTCAAATCATCTATTGCAAATGGTGGACTTGAAGAAGTTGTTGATGTTTTAAAATCTTGTGATGTGTTATTCTTAGATGATTTTGGTGGTGAAACTACTACTTCATTTATTAGAGATGAAGTTTTAGGTGCTGTTCTTCAAGAAAGAATGGAAAATCATAAATTAACATTTATGACTTCTAATTTAGACCCTGTATCACTTCATAATCATTTGGCTGAAACTTCTAAAGATATTGATGAACTAAGAGCTTCTCGTATTGAAGAACGAATTAGAGTTTTAATGGATTTCGTTGAATTAAATGATGTAAATTACCGTAATTAGTAACAAAATATAAACCTTCTCATATAATGATTGTGAGGAGGTTTTTATAATGAATAGTTATAGTTTAAGAGTTGAATATGTTGAATATGCTGTTAAAAAGGGTGATTCATTGTATTCTATTGCGAAAATGTTTGATACATCGGTTTCTGAATTAATTGATATTAATATGTTAACATCTAACACTTTATTCCCTGGTCAAGTGTTGTTAGTTCCAAAAAAAGAGGTTACAAATTCAGGATATGATTATTATACATATACTATTGTTGCTGATGATACTATTGAAAGAATTTCTGATAAAGAAAATGTAGATCCTGTCCTTCTTGGTTTATATAATGATTTTGGGAAATTGAAATTAGTTCCTGGACAAACTTTAATGGTTCCAAAAACAAATGTATATACTGTAAGAAGTGACGATACTGTTGATAGTGTTCTTGCTGCTACTAATAAAACTGCCATTGAGCTTCTAAGAGCAAATGCAAGTACATGGCTTAAAAGCGGGACTAAAATTTATTTATAAAAATTAATGAAAATCACTTATAAAGTGATTTTTCTTTTTCTAATTAATATAAAAATCTTTTAATTTGTAGTATAATAATATTAAGTATAGAAAAATGAGGTATTTATGAAAGAAGTTATTGTTATTGGCGCAGGGCTTGCTGGAAGCGAAGCTGCGTATCAACTTGCTAAAAGAGGAATAAAGGTTCATTTATATGAAATGAGACCTATTAAAATGACACCTGCTCATCAAACAGGTGGTTTTGCTGAATTAATTTGTAGTAATTCGTTAAGAGCAGCTAGTATTGAAAATGCGGTTGGTTTATTAAAAGAAGAAATGAGAAGAATGGATTCTTTAATTATTAAAGCTGCAGATCATACTAAAGTTGAAGCAGGCGGTGCTTTAGCTGTAGATAGAGAATTATTTTCGAAATATATTACAGATGAACTTAGTAATCATCCAAATATATCTGTTCATTATGAAGAAGTCAAAAGCATTCCAAATGTTCCAGTAATAATTGCGTCTGGACCACTTACTAGTGATGAATTACATCTTGAAATTGGTAAATTAGTTGGACATGATTATATGTATTTCTTTGATGCTGTTGCACCTATTGTTACATATGAATCTATTGATATGGATAAATGCTTCCTTGCATCTAGGTACAATAAAGGTGAAGCTGCTTATATTAATTGTCCAATGAACAAAGAAGAATTTGAAAAGTTTTATGATTTTTTAATTCATGCTGAAAAGACTGAAAGTCACGATTTTGAAATGAAAGTTTTTGAAGGGTGTATGCCGGTTGAAGAAATGGCTTTAAGAGGTCCTCAAACATTATTATTTGGTCCAATGAAACCAGTAGGATTAGATGATCCTAGAACTGGTAGATGGCCTTATGCTGTAGTTCAACTTCGTCAAGATAATAAAGCTAAAAGTTTATATAATTTAGTTGGATTCCAAACTCATTTAAAATGGGGAGAACAAAAGAAATTATTAGGTTTAATTCCTGGACTTGAAAAAGCAGAAATCGTAAGATATGGTGTAATGCACCGAAATACATACATTAATTCTACTAAAGTATTAAATAATGGGTTCCAATTGAAAGCTGATAAAAAAATCTTTTTTGCTGGTCAAATGACTGGTGTTGAAGGGTATGTTGAAAGTGCAGCAAGTGGATTAATTGCTGGTATTAATATGGCAAGATATCTCGATGGGAAAGATATCTTAAAATTAGATTCTAAAACAGCTATTGGTTCTTTAGCAAATTATATTAGTTATTATCATAATGGAGAAGTTGGGGTTGATAAATTTGATCCTATGAATGTTAATTTTGGTATTTTTGAACCATTAAATATAAATGTTAAAAAGAAGGAAAGAAAGGCTGCTTATGCATCAAGAGCACTTGCAGTTATAGATGAATTAATTAAAGAAATTTAGTAAGAAGGTGATTAGATGGCTGTTAAAAAAACAGTTAGACCTACTGGCAAGAAAAGTATTCAATCAGTTAAAAAGAAAGAAACTGTAGTTATAGATAAAGAGGCACAATCTTTAGAAGCTATTTCTAAATATCGTGAATATTTAATTGCTGAAAGAAATTATTCTGAGCATACTATTAATAGTTATATAAAAGATATATGTGAATTTAAAGATTTTTTAAAAGAAGAAAGCATGGGGTCTTTGATTACTGCAAGAACACTGAATGCACGTAATTTTATGACAAGACTTTTTAATAGTGGCTTTAAAAAGAAATCAATTGCTAGAAAGTTATCTAGTTTAAAAACCTTTTATCGTTACTTGATTACTGAGAAAATTGTTGATAAAAATCCTTTTGAATTAATCGAATCTCCAAAAGTTGAGAAAATTTTACCTAAGATTTTATACAAAGAAGAAATAGAAAAAATCTTTAATTCTATTGATACTACTACTGCGATTGGTAAGAGAAATTTAGCAATAATGGAAATATTATATGGCTCTGGACTGCGTGTTTCTGAACTTGTTTCGCTTCAACTTAAGAATTTAGATTTTGCAAATTCAATGATTAAAGTTCTTGGTAAAGGTAGTAAAGAACGCTATGTACCTATGAATTCTAGGACTATTGATGCAATAAATGCATATATTCATATTGGTAGACCTGAACTTATTTTGAAGATTGAAACAGAATCTCCGACCGAATTATTTGTTAATAGAAGCGGTGGTGCTTTAACTTCAAGAGGTGTTAGAGTAATTATTAATAAAGTTTTAGAGGATGCTGCTGAGTCAATTCATGTGTATCCTCATATGCTTAGACATACTTTTGCAACTCATCTATTAGATGGTGGAGCAGATCTTAGAAGTGTACAAGAAATGCTTGGACATTCTAATTTATCTACGACACAAATTTATACTCATGTGTCTACAGAACAATTAAAAAAATCGATGGAAAATCATCCTAGACAAAATAATAATAGGAAATAATTGAAAAGTAAAAAAGGAGTAATTTATGGTAAATTTAGAAAAAGCTTTAGTAAAAGATGCTAAAGAGTTACTAACAATTCAAAAAAAGTGTTTTGAAAACTATTCAACTAAATATGGTGACTTTGAATCTAATCCATATCATATGACTCTTCATCGTATGGAGTTTAACTTAAAATACAAATTTGGACATTATTATAAAATTGTTGATTTTAAGTCGGAAAACATTATTGGTGGTATTTTTATTTTTGAATTAGATGATCCTACAGTAATGCAAATAGCTCAATTCTACATTTGTGAGGAATATCAACATATGGGAATAGGTAGAATGGTCTTTGATGCGGTTTTAGAAAAACATAATGATGTAAAAACATGGTATGTAGATACTATTTTAGAAGAAGATTTTAATGTTAACTTTTATAAAAAAGCTGGATTTATTGAATTAGAAAAAGAAGAAGAACATGAAGGCTTATCGTTTGTAACATTAATCAAAAAAAGTTAAGTTAAATTATGGCAAAAAAGTAAATTTTTTGATATAATACATAATGGCAAAAAAAATACACATAAGAAACGAGTGCGTCGTCTTGTTTATGTTTGATGAAATAAGAAAAGATTCAAACTAAGGCGGTCCATGTAGACTTTCTTAGAGGCCAAAAACAAAAGAAAAATGGAGGAAAAAAATCATGGCTGTAATTACAATGAAACAATTACTAGAAGCTGGCGTTCATTTCGGTCATCATACTCGCCGTTGGAACCCTAAAATGAAAGAGTATATTTATGGAGAAAGAAATGGTGTTTACATCATTGACCTTCAAAAAACTGCTGATTTAATCGAAGCTGCATATGCTAAGATGGTAGAAGTAGTTCGTAACAACAATTGTAAAGTATTATTTGTTGGTACAAGAAAACAAATTCAA
>JAZOLP010000128.1:0-6953 GCA_045653225.1 Bacilli bacterium | reverse complement strand
CTCACAGAACGACATGGCTACGATCCGACTTATTGTGTCTAAAACATATTCTTTAGCGCCTAAATCAGCTGTCTTTTCAAATAAGAACATATAACTTGAAGGTGGTTGAACTTCAATATAGTCATATTTCTTAATTCTTTCGCGTAAAATATCTTCAGTTTTTTCAAGTGCTGCTCTAAATACTTCACCATTAACACAACCACTACCAATTAAAATGCCTTCATGATATTGTTCTAATACACTTCTTACAACTCTAGCATTACGTTGGAAATGAGTTGTATGAGAATCAGAGATAACCTTATATAAATTTTTAAGGCCTACTCTATTTTTAACAAGCATATTAATATGAGTTGGAATAACATGTTTGAAAATTTGATTAGGGTCAATTAAAGTATTTAAATCTTGATAATTTTTCACTCCAAGTTCTGCAATATCACCTAACATTTTCATAAATACATTAGTTGTTGTTTTAGCATCATGGATAGCTCTGTGTTGTTGTTCTACTTCAACTTTTAAAAATTTTGCAACAGCAGCTAAATTAAAACGTTTTAGTCCACGTTCTGGATAAAGACTTCTTGCAATAATAATTGTATCTATACAAGGATAATCATGTTCATAAATACCTAAATCTTTCATTTTTGCATAAATAAAATCTGTATCGAATTTTGCATTATGAGCTACTAAAACACAACCCTCAATAAATTTTTTAAATTCAGGTAATACTTCTTCGATTGATAAAGCATCAAAAACAGTATCATTAGAAATATCAGTTAAATTAGTAATATATTCAGTAATTCGTTTATTAGGTTTCACAAATTCTGAAAAACTATCTATTATCATTCCATTTTTAATTTTAACGCCACCAATTTCGATAATTTCATTGAAATTAATACAAAAACCAGTAGTTTCAATATCAAATACTACATAAGTAGCATCATCTAAATTAATATCTTCTTTTGTAAGAGCAATTTTAATATCATCAATATCAATATAATTTGCTTCAAGCCCTGCAATTGCTTTAATATTATTCTTCTTACACGCGTTAAAGAATTCTGGAAAAACATGACAGTTTTCATGATCAGTAACAGCTATAGCTTTATGGCCATATCTACTTGCTTGTTCTACATATTCACTAACATTTAAAATACTATCTAATACACTCATTTTTGTATGAGCATGTAATTCAACACGTTTCTCAGGTTGCCCATCAAAACGTACTCTATATGCGTCTACACCTTTAATTGTTAAGCTGTTACACATAATTACAACAGATTTAGCATAATCATCCCACTCAATAGAACCTGTAATTTCAACGTTTTTGCCTGATTTTAATTCTTTTTCAAATAATTCAGCATCTTCTTCTTTATAGAAACGTTTAAAAGTAATCGAGTCTTTATAATTTGTAATTACACCTGTATATAAATGTAATTCTTTACCTGTTTTTTTGCTTTTTAAATTTTTTGTTTCACCTTTTACAAGTACACCATTTACAGTAACCTTAGTAGTACCATTAATTTGACTAAATTCTTGGACTTCGATACTTGTTAAAGGAATATCTTCAATTAGAACTTCTAACGGTTTATTTTTACTATAACCTGTAAATGACGTTCCAGTTACATTTGTTTGAGCATCTAATTGAATTCGTTTATAATTTTCCATTCCAACTGCAACATTATGATTTTCTAATATTTGTAGTTCTTTTTCATGTTCAGCTTTAAAATCTTTTCCTTCAGTTGAAATATCTACACTAAGCTTAATTTCTTTTAATCCATAACTATCAAAATATTTTTTTATTAATTTACATTGTGCAAGAACTACTCTTTTTTCAACTTCAGTTCCAACACTAATATTAATTTCATCAGAAACTAATTCATATGGATATTTTTTGATAATTGTGATTTCTCTTTTGATAGTAGATAATACATTGATCGCTTCTTCAAAATATTCTTTAATTTTATTCGCACTTACATCTAAAACACTATTACGGTATAAAATAATGAACTTACATTCTTCAGTTCCTATTTCATCTTGTAGATATTTTTTAATATTTGAAGTTAAATGATTAATAGTTTCAACGCTTAATAAATTATCAAATTCAAGAGTAATACGCCATGTATTATCATCATTTAATAACTCTCTTTTTATTAAAGCACCATTTGCATATTCATCTAATACTTCAATATTCATTAGTTTTAACATATTTAACCAACGTTCATTTTTTGTCATAGCATGTTACTCCTTCATTTATTTCTTCTTCAATTATAACAAATTTATTACAATTTTTTCTATTTTTTTATAATAATTTTATGATAAAAGCAAATCTTCAAAACTATAAATTTCAGTTGCTAATTTATCAATAAAATCTCTTTCATGGGAGACAAATATAATTGTTCCTTGATATTTTTTTAATGCGTCTAGTAAATCATTTTTTGCGTTTTTATCTAAGTGATTAGTAGGTTCATCTAAAATTAAAACATTCGATTTAACCATCATAACTTTACATAATTTAAGTTTAGATTGCTCTCCACCAGATAAAGTTTTAATTGGCTGTAATACCATATCACCACGTAATCCACATCTTGCAAGAAGCGAACGAATTTCTTTATGTTCCATATTAGGATATAAATTATGAATTTCATCCATCGCAGAAATATTAAGATTATCAAAGTTATGTTCTTGTTCAAAATATGATATTTTAACATTATCTACAAACTTATAACTACCACAAATTGGTTCAAGCACCCCGATTAGAGTTTTTAACAATGTCGATTTACCTATTCCGTTAAAGCCAGTTATAGCAAGACGAGTTCCGCTTTTAATACAAAAAGAAATAGGGGGTAATAAACTAGATGTATAACCTATTTCTAAATCTTTAACTTCTAGGAATTTATGTGAGGCTATAGGTGAATAATTAAAATACAAATTAAGCCTAATGTCAGCACTTTTTGGCGCATCTAAAACATCAATTCTATCTAACATCTTCTCTCTACTTTTTGCTTGCTTTGCTGTAGATGTTTTTACTTTATTTTTTTGAATATACGCTTCTAAGTTTTTAATTTCTCTTTGTTGTGCTACATAAGCTTTTTCGTAGTTTTCCATCATTTGAGCTTTTTTAACTAAATACGTTTGATAATTACCTTTAAATTTAGTAATTTTTCCAAATTCAATTTCTAAAATTACGTTAACAACATCATTTAAAAATTCTTGATTATGAGATACAATTAAGAAATTACCTTTATACTCTTTTAAATATTTTACTAACCAATCTACATGTTGTGTATCCAAAAAGTTAGTAGGTTCATCTAAAATAAGTAAATCAGGTTTTTCCAATAGTAGTTTTGCAAGAATTACTTTTACTTTTTGACCACCTGATAAATTTTTCATAAGAGTAGTCATACCATAATTTGTAATACCTAGACCTGATGCAATTCGAGCTACTTTTGAATTTAAAGCATAAAAATCATTATTTTCTAATTCTTCTCTTATCGCAGTAGTAAGTCTTACATTACGATCAATTATAGTTTTATCAGTAGATGTTTTGATTTCATCTAATAATAAATTCATTTCTTGTTCTTTTTTATAAAGATGTTTAAAAGCAAGTTTTAAATACTCATCGATACTTAAAAACTTATCAATATTCATGTATTGATCTAAATATCCAACTTTAATTTTTTTATCGAACATTATATTTCCGCTATCAGCGATTATTTTACCACATAAAATGTTAATTAATGTTGTTTTGCCAACACCATTACTACCAACAACCCCTATTTTTTCACCATTTAAAATTCTAAAAGATGCATCTTTGAACAAACGTTTTTTATCAAACGTAAGATTAAGATTTTCGACTGTTAATAACATATGACCTCTATTTAAGTTCTAAATATTCAACACTATCTACAACGATATCAAATCTTTTTGATTTTAAATAAAGTTCCCCATCTTTTTTAGTAGTATAGAGTTTAATTATTTGTTTTTTATTTGAACAATTATGTAATGATGATTTATCTAAAAGTTCTTTTAATGCTTTATTAACTGGAACATTAGAACTAATTTGATTAATAGTTTTGTTATATCTTGTGATTATATTTGATAATAGAGGAAAATGAGTGCATCCTAAAATTAAAGAATCAGCATCTTTAACTTCTTCTAAATGATTAATAACAAGTGAACTAGTTTCTTCTAATAAATTATTTTCAATTAATTCAACTAAATCGCTTGCTTTAACAGGATAACAAGTAACATCACTTAAAGCTTCTTGATATTTATTTGATAAAATTGTTGCATTTGTTGCCCAAACTCCAATTTTTTTATTAACTGATGCTTCTTTAGCGTAATTAGCAGTAGCAGTAATAATCTCAATAATTGGAACTTTTATAAATTCCTTACAGTGATGAGAATTAGCAGATGCTGTATTACAAGCAATAATGATTGCTTTAACATTCATGTTACTTAAGTTTTTAGTAATTAACGTAAGTCTATTTTCTAATTGTTCTTTTGTTTTTGTACCATATGGAAAAAAATCTTCATCTGCTAAATAGATAAAGTTTTCATTTCTAAATTCTTTTGTTAAAGTTTCTAAAATATTTAATCCGCCTACACCTGAATCAAATACTGCAATATATGATTTTTGCATAATGTCACCTCTTTTTTTTAGTATTATACCATATTTTAATTTATTTTATTATTAAATTGTTTTTATTTTGAATATTTTAAAATTTATGATTATTTTACTTTCATTTTTATAATAATTATGATATAATAAGCATATATAAAATAGTTTAAATTTGATAGAGGTTATAATTATGAGTAAAAAATCAAACAAACAAAAGAAAACTCCATTATTAAAGTCAACTAAACGTGCTGATGGTTCTACTGAATATACTATCACAAAAGCACCACAAAGTACTTTAGGTGGAAAAATCATTATTGCAATTTTAGCTGCTTTACTAGGTGGAAGTGCTATTATCGCTTTAGTATTAGTTTTAATGCAACTATAATTTAAAATAAGACACAAGTTAACCTTGTGTCTATTTTTTTATGCAATATATCTTATTCTTTTTTCTTTACTATGATTTAATCTTAAACGATCAGCAATCATCGCAATAAATTCTGAATTAGTAGGTTTTGATTTGTTATAACTAATAGTATAACTAAATATTTCACTAATTGCCTCTACATTACCTCTAACCCAAGCAATTTCAATAGCATGTCTAATTGCACGTTCAACTCTTGAAGATGTTGTGTTAAACTTATTAGCAACCTCTGGATATAGAACTTTAGTTATAGAACCTAAAATATCTAAATTATGATAAACCATAGTGATAGCTTCTCTTAAATATAAATATCCTTTAATATGAGCAGGAACACCTACTTCATGTAAAATGTCTGTAATTTCAGCATCTAAATTTGGATCATAAACATCATCATTATAATATGTATTTTTACTTTCAATCATTTCCTTAAGAATGTTACTAAAATCATTTAACGATAAAGGTTCTACCGCTAAATAATCAACTTCAAGATCATTTAATTTAGAATTTACATAGTTGCTGATAAAATGGGTTACAGCAACAATTCTTTTTGGTTTAATATAATCTGTTTGATTACTCTTTAGTTCGTCAATTATTTTAATACCATCAAACTTTGATTTAAATAATGATACAATTAAAACATCTATTTGAACTATTTTTAATGTGTTTAAAATTTTTGACTCTTCATCATATCTTCCTATAACATTAAATTGCTCATCTTTTTTTAAATATTCCGCTATATTTAACTGTTCATTTTCAGTTTCTTCAGCGATTAATAATTTTATATTTTGCATCTTTTTTATCCCCCTTCCAAATGCTATTATATAATACCATATTTCAACTTTTTTAAGCAATTTAAACGCTAATAATTATAAACACACTTTTGATTAAAATGTATTAATTTGTCTGTTTTTATATTTTTTTATGAAACATGTATTTTTTTCGTTTTTTTACAAATAATACTAATAATTAATTAATTCTTCATACATCCATTTTGCGTATACGGCATAACCAATCGTTGGATTATCTAATGTTACATGTGAGATAATTCCAACTAACTTTCCATTTTGAATAATTGGACTTCCACTCATGCCTTGAATAATTCCACCAGTTTCATTAATTAATTTTGAATCTGTTACTAATACTTTTATACCTTTTGAACTTATTTCACTTTGTGACTTTGTTTCAATTATTTCTACTGTATACTCTTCTACTTTATTGCCTTCAATTACAGTATATATAAGCGCATCATCACATTTTACTTCATCAATATCTGCTATTTTTACTTTATTTTTAGATATTTTACTGTTTATTGTTCCATAAACTCCAGTATCTTTAATCATATCGATGGATCCTATTATATTATTACTTAAAGTCGCTCTTTTTTCTCCAGCTTGTTTAACTGTTGCTTTTTTAACACTAACAACTGAAGAATATGTCAAATCTCCATCTTTTAAATCTATAAGTTCATTATTTTCATATATTCCATGTCCTAATGAAGCATATTTATTGTTATAAATAAATGATAATGTACCAATTCCAAGCATTTTATCTTTAACATATAATCCAATAGATGGTTCAAAGGTATTTGTTTTAACAATAAAAATGTCAGTTTCTATTAGCATATCACATCTTTTTATTAATAATTTACAAGTTGAATCTTTAATTGTTTTTAGAACTTTTATTAAAGATTCATTGTTTAAGATTTCAACTTCATTGATTTTGACTATATAATCACCAATTTCAATATTACTGTTTGACCAAGGATTTTTCTTCCCATCTGAGGTTTGCACGCTATATTTACCAACTACCTCAACACCAGTATCAATTTTTAAACCTATTGATTCACCACCTGGTATAACGTATATGTCATCATTTGCAGTAATATTTAATGAAAATGTTAAACAAAATGTTAAAAAA
>JAZOLP010000127.1:0-3163 GCA_045653225.1 Bacilli bacterium | reverse complement strand
ATTAGTTGTTCCTGAAAGATGGATTTTTGATGGAAATTATATTCAAACATTAGATATTAGATTAGAAAAAGCGGATTTAGTTATTTTCTTAAAAGTTAATCGTTTCAAATGTATAGCTAGTTTATTTAAAAGAAAACGTTTAAGAAAACGTTCTAAAATTGATAGAGATGACTTAGCAGATGGATGTGTTGACAAATTAGATATTAGTTTCTTAAAATGGGCTTTTACATTTAATAATGATTATGCACCAAAATTATTAGAAGTTATCAATAAATATCCAAATGTAGATTTAAAAATATTTAATAAAAGAGAAGATGCTTTAGCATTTATCGAAAGTTTATAGAAAGAAGTATTAAAATGGCAAAAAAACAATTAGTTAGTTACAAAAATAGTATTGCAAATTTTACTGCAGCATTAATGAAAAATTATAATTTACCTACTACATATGAACCAAGTGCTTTAGTAGAATTCTTACTAAGCAAAAAATATAAACATGTAGTATTAATGGTATTAGATGGTATGGGAAGACATATTATTGAAAAAAACTGTAATAATGGTAGTATTCTTAAAACTCACCAAGTTATGAATTTAAATAGTGTTTACCCACCAACAACTGTAGCTGCAACTACAACATTCACTACTGGTCTTGCTCCAATCGAATCTGGTTGGTTAGGATGGCATTTATATTTAAATAATGAAGATCCATCCATTACATTATTTAAAAATGAAATTAATTCTAGTAATGAGCCTTTTACTAAATTTAAAGTAGATGATGTAATGCCTAGAGATTATTGGTATAATAAACTTAAACGTGCTAAACATTATACTATTTATCCTAATTGGGCAGAAAATGGCGTTGACACATTAAGTGATGCATTTAATAGAGTAAAAGAAATTTGTTCTAAAGAAGAAAGTAACTTTACTTATATGTATTGGGATGAACCAGATTCTTTAATGCATGAATATGGAACAACTTCTCAAATAGTTAAGGTTAAATTACTTGAAATTGAAGAACAAGTTGAAAAATTAGCAAATGAATTACCTAATGAAACAATTATTTTAATTACAGCTGATCATGGGTTAATTGATGTTGAACCATTAGAACTTATTAATTATCCTGATTTTAATAATTGTTTAGCTAAGCCATTTGCTGGTGAAGGAAGATTTGCTCAGTTCTATGTTAAAAATGAAATGGAAGATATATTCAAAGAATTATTTAACAAGTATTTTGGAGAATCTTTCATGTTAATGAAAAAAGAAGAATTTATTAAATCTCAAATGGCAGGACTTTACACACCAAATGAAATTATCAAATATGCTTTAGGCGATTATGTGGCTATTGGTACAGGTAATTATTATTTTACAAAAAGCCTAGAAAGTGATGATTTTATTTTTAAAGCTCATCATGCTGGATTTACACCTGATGAAATGGAAACTTGCGTAGTTTTACTTAAACGTAAAGATCCTAAAGAAGAATTAGAAGAAGAATAAAAAAATACGATAATAGTTTAACTATTATCGTATTTATTTTTTTAATTCATTAATTATTTCATCCACTAACTCAATGGGTGTAGATGTGCCAGATGATAAAATAATGTTATCATAAGTTAAAGCCTTAGCCACATCTAATTCACTCAACTCTCCAACAAACAAAGCATCAAAACCTTTAATACGACAAGCTAGTTCAAATAGTTTAGTAGAATTGTTGCTTTTTTTATCGCCTACAACGATTATTAATGATGAGCCATTAAGTTTAAGATTACTAATGCTAGATAATTGATCTTGACGTTGTTCAGTAACTTTACAAATCATTTCTAATGGTTCAGCCTTTGGATAAACTTTTAATACTTCATTAAATGTATGTTCAACATCATAGTATGACATTGTTGTTTGATGAGCAATCTTAAGGTTATTTGAATCTATTTTTTCATTATAAATATTATATGGATCTAATATAAATACTCTATCTGAAATTTCTTTGGCTGCAATGCTTTCTGGATGATTTGGTTTTCCAATAAAATATATATCTGATTGTTGTGCTGCATTTTCAATTAATTTAAAAGTTTTATCAACATAAGGTCAAGTTGTATCAATTACAAACATATTTTTCTCATTTGCTTTGTCCCTTACTTGTTTACTAACACCATGGGCAGAAAAAACAATTGTTGAACCATTAGGGATTTCATCTAGCATTGAAAGCCTAATTGTTCCATTTAATACAATTACGCCTAAAGAAGTAAGCAAATCGTCAATATGATTGTTATGAACTAAATTGCCAAGTAAATATATTGGTTTTTTAACCTCATTATTATTAACTGCATCTAATACTATTTTTATAGCTCTTTTTACGCCATAACAAAAACCTTGTTCTTTTAATTTTATTATATTTGGTTTACTCATTTTTATCACCTTTACTATATTATAGCAAAATATTTTATAAAAATGAAATATATGACTTGAAAATATATATGTTTTTTGATATAATAGATAAGTATGAAATATTAAAATAATGGAGGATTTATAAAAATGGCTATTTCTACTGCTGATTTTAAGACAGGTATGACAATTTTATATAACAATTCAATTTATCAAATCATTGAATTCCAACATGTAAAACCTGGTAAAGGTGGAGCTTTTGTAAGAACTAAGCTTCGTAATTTAAGAACTGGTTCTGTAAATGATATTACATTTACAGCTGGCGAAAAAATGGAACAAGCTATCATCGAAAAGAAAAAGATGCAATATCTATATGGCGGTGAAACATATTGTTTCATGGATATGGAAACATATGATCAAGTTGAAATTCCTGAAGAACGTCTTGAATGGGAAAAGAAGTTCTTATTAGAAGGGCAAATTATTGAAATTGTATTCTATGGAAGTGAAATTTTAGGTGTTAACTTACCTGAAAAAATGACATTTGTTGTTACTGAAGCTGCTCCTGCAGTTAGTGGTAATACTGCTACAAATGCACAAAAAGAAGTTACTATCGAAACTGGCTTAGTAGTTAAAGTTCCTCTTTTCATTGAACAAGGTGAAAAGATTGTAGTTACTACATTTGATGGTAAATACAGCTGCAAAGGTTGATAAAAGATGAGTATAGTGTAAATTTACACTATACTCTTTTTTATTTTTAAAAAATTTATAACTAAAATATACATTCTTT
>JAZOLP010000126.1:0-15502 GCA_045653225.1 Bacilli bacterium | reverse complement strand
CCTTTTAATTTTGGCATTTTACCAAGTAATTCTACATCACCATTTTCTTCGATAAAACAAACTGAATATTCAAGATTATAATTAAATTCCAATGGAGCTTCTTCATTAAAATCTATTCTTTCTAAATTCTCAATATCTTTTGAATATCTTACTATACCACGATATGGTTTAGACATTGAAGCAAAAAAGAAATATAAAATACCCTCTTTAGGTAATAAAGAATGAGATACTTCACTTAAATTAATTTGTCCAACAAAGACTTCATCATTATAAAAAATAGCTTCATCATTCCAATTGCTAGGAACATCAGGGCACCCTAAAATATGGCTTTGACCTAAAGCTGTTTCATCATCTAATGGCATTTTAACTAAATCTAACTTCATATAATACACTCCCTTTTTTATACAAATATTTTACCATTATTTTAACAATAAGTCAAATAATGACATTATTAAAATAATCATTAATCTCAGATAATAATAATATAATTTAATATGAACGAAAACTATTATTCTAAATTATCAAATATTATATCTAATTTATCACCATTAGAATTTATAATTTCCGCAACATTAATAGGTTATTTCATCTCTTTATCAATTCCAATTACTGAACTAAACTCCTTAGGAAACTGGTTTGAACAAGTTGGACAAATAATGCTTACATATAGTGCTCAAGGAACAGCAACTCCTACTAATGAACAATATAATCAATTAGTTAAAGATGTTGAAGATCTTAAAAGAATCTTATCTAAAAAAATTAATTAAAAATAGAGAACATCCATACAGAAAGTATGGATGTTTATTTTAAAAATCTTTTAAAAATGGGTACGATAAATCTTTATTAATATTTTCTTTATAATATTTCTTACCTTCTTTTGAAATAAATTTAAGACATTCTTTAATTTTCATATCAATAGATTTATCTACAACATTTAGTTTTTTATTAATTTGTTTTATCATGATTAATCTTGAAATTTCATAACGATCAAAAGTATGAGTTGATAAAAGCAATTCTTTTGCATAATTCAAATCAAACCCTTCATACATTAACATTGCAAAATAACCATACAAATAAATTACACTATTAGATGAATTCTTACCCATTTTAGATATACCCTCTAATATTAATGATTTAGCTTTGTCTAAATTTTTTTCTACTCCAATTCCTAAGGTAAAACAATGTGCTAAATATCCAATAGAACAATTACAAGGATTTCTTAAATCTTTTTGATAGATGTAAAAAGCTTTATTATAAAACTCAAAAGCATTATTAAATTCTTTTTTGAATTCGTAAAATTTACCCATCGTAGCACACATACATGATTTATCATCTAATTCTTGATACGCTAAATCAAGGTACTTTGTAGCTTTAACAATATCTTGTTTATATCCATTTTCACCATATAAATATCTAATTCCCATTTTTCTTTTAGACCAAGGATCTAAAGTGTCAATTGGTGATTTCTGATATTTTAATATTTGTTTAGTGTATTTAGAAGGATCACTTACTAATCCGTAAATTTCATCTAAATATTCAATTTCATCAATATAATTTCTAACAAAAGATTCATGATAATATTCTACTTGTTCATCATAACTTTTACCAATGCTTTGAGCCATTACCGCAAGCAAATAAGCACCTTTACCATCATTTTCAGGAATTCCATTTTTATAATGTTCTTTTAAAAGTTTATAATTTTCTTCATAATTAAATAATTTATTATTTAATATACAAATTTCGTATAGGATAAAAGATTCTTTAGCATCTTTATAAGCATCATATTGTAAAGATAAACATTGTTTTATTGTTTTCAAATCATCATATCTATTATAAAGTAAATAACCTAATGAATATTTTATTTGCCATGCATCATTATTTTCTAAATAATCTTCACATAATTTTATTGCAGCATCTAAATTTCCAGATGTTTCGTAAACTTTAATCTTTTCTATCATTATATTTACTATATTTTCATCATTAATTAAAGAATCTAATTGTTTAATAGCATCATCATATTTTTTTAAAGCCGTAAAAATTTCAACTCTAGTTAATGTTATCGCAAATTTATTATTTGAATATTTTTCAAAAATTTCTAAATATTTAAGAGCATCTTCTAAATCATCAACATAAGAATCATCATTCTTAGTTATCTTATCTAATGCTATTGCGTATGATACTTTTTCTTTAGAATAATATAAATCTCCTGCATTCCCAAAATTAGATTGTGCTTTTTGAATTATTTTCTTAGCTTCATCAAATTTTTTCATAGCTATTAAAATATCTAATTTTAATAAATAATATTCTAAATCAGCTTCTTCTTTTAATTCATCAAAACAATGTTCGATATAAATTAAAGCTTTTGTTAAATCAGATGAACCATATTTATTAAAATATGATCTTGCTAAAGCATAATAAATATCAACTTTCAAATCAACAGGTGAATTATTGTTTTTATCTATTAATTCTAATGCCTTTGTACCATAGAAAATTGTTTTATCATAATTATCATTCATATCATACATAACAGTAACTAACTGGATACTTGGAACTTGATAAGGATTTTTTCTTAATGCTAAAAAAGTTAAATCTTCTAAAGTTTTTTCAAAATATTTTTTTAAATGTCCAAAATCAATAATTGCTCTGAAATAAATAGCTTCATAATTATTAGGATTTTTATTAATAAGTTTTGTATATGCTTCGTATGCTTCATCAAACTTATTTTCCTGCATTAACTTTATTGCTTCAATATTTTCTACATTTTTCATCTTAATACCCCTGTTTTGAAGACTTTTCAATGTATCTTAATTGATCATTTTTCTTTAAATCTTCTCGTTTGTCATAAAGTTTCTTACCTTTTGCAAGACCTATTACTACTTTTGCAAGACCATTTTTTATTATAACTTTCAAAGGAATAATAGTATAACCCTCTTTAGCTTTTTTTGTATTCATTCTTACAATTTCAATTTTGTTTAACAATAATTTTTTCAATCTATCAGGATCATGATTAAATATATTCCCCATCTCATATTTAGAAATATGGAGACCCTTTAAAAACATTTCGCCATTAACAATTTCACAATAACAATCTTGAAGCGATGCTTTACCATTTCTAAGTGATTTTATTTCAGTTCCTACAAGTACAATACCTGCTTCAATTTCATCTGAAATATAATATTCATGATAAGCCTTTTTATTTTGACAAACAATTTTTTCACTTTTATTTGTTACCACGATTGATCTCCTTTCCTAAAATTCTAAAATTAACTTCTCTAGTTTCTTTACATGCATCCATAACTCTTACAATAACTCTATCACCTAAAGAGTATGTGATTTTAAATTTATTACCTACAAAACACATTCTATTTTCATCATAAACATAATAATCATCATGCATATCTTGGAATCTACACAATCCTTCTACAGTGTTATCTAATGTAATAAATGCTCCAAAATTCATAATTGATGAAATAGTGCCTACAAACTTGTCCCCATAAAATCTTTCCATGTATTCACATTTTTTATAATCAATACAATCTCTTTCTAATTTCTCAGCTATTCTTTCTGTTTTAGATGAATTAACACCAGCTGCATTTACCTTATTATTGTAAAAGCCGATTTTATCATTAACTTCAACAAATGATTCATTAAACATAAATTCTTTAATTAATCTATGTACAAGTAAATCTGGATAACGTCTAATTGGTGAGGTAAAATGAGTATAACATTTAGAACCTAAACCAAAATGGCCGATATTTGTTTCTTGATATTTTGCTTTAGCCATAGTTCTAATTAAAGCCTTATTTACAATACCACGGCGAGTAATATCTTCTTGTGATAACCCCTCTGCATTCAAATCATGATCTTTTAATATTTTTTGAAGAACGCGAGAAATAGATTTTTGTCCTTTCAACTTATAATCATACCCAAAATTATTAACCATCATCATAAGTTTTGTTATTTTCTCATCGGCTGGTTCTTCATGAACACGATATATAAAAGGAACATCAAGCCAAGTCATAGTTTCGGCTACACATTCATTAGCCGCAAGCATGAATTCTTCTATTAAACATTCAGCGTCAAACCTTTGTCTAAGAACAATATCAACAACATTTCCATTATCATTTAAAATTATTTTTGCCTCAGGTGTTTCAAACATAAATGCACCACGAGCACTTCTTTTTTCATTTAATATTTTAGAAAGATTGTTAGCATTAATAATCATTTCATAAATATCGTTATATTTATCTAATAATTCTTGATTATTTTTAATAATTTTATTTACATCATCATATGTCATACGATGTTTAGAATTGATAATACCTTCAAAAATTTCACTATTTACAATATTTCCTAAATTATCAATTTCCATTTCACATCCCATAACAAGACGATCAACACCTTCATTTAGCGAACAAATTCCATTTGATAATTTTTTATGAAGCATAGGAATAACTCTATCAGGTAAATATACACTAGTACCTCTTTCAAATGCCTCTAAATCTAAAAAAGTGCCTTCTTTAACATAATTTGAAACATCAGCAATATACACTCCTAATAAAAAATTGCCATTTGTTAATTTTTCAACTCTTATAGCATCATCTAAGTCTTTTGCGTCAGCTCCATCAATTGTGATGATAATTTTATCAGTTAAATCTTTCCTATTAGGATAATCTGATTTACAAATTTTTTCAGGAATCTCTTCAAGTTCTAAAAGAACTTCTTCACTAAATTCAGTCTTTATTCCAGCAGTTAATACAAGTGCAGTAATATCCATACCTGCATCTTTATTATTTCCAAGAATTTTTACTACTTCACCATCTGCTGTATTATTTGGAAAATATTTATTAACCTTAACTTTTACCATTTGATGAGGTCTTGCTTTTAACAAATCATTTTTGTTTATGAAAATAGTCAATTTAATTTTACTATCTACACTATATACAAAATATTTTCCTTTGTAAAATAGAAGTTCACCATAAAAGAATTCGTTTCCTCTTTTTATAATTCTTTCTACAATACCTTCTTTACGACCTTGATCATCTGTAAACTCTTTTATCATTACAGTATCATATGTAATTGCACCTTTTAGGTTAGTTGCTTTAACAAATACGCCACCATCAAGAGTATCAACAAAACCATAGCCACCATCTTTTACATCTAATATTCCAACACTTAAATTATAAAAAGACATTGGAGCAAAAAGGCCTTTATGATTATGAATAATAATAAATTCATCTTCTAACTCATTAAGACATTTCGCAAGTTTAGTAAAATCAGCTCCTGATTCTAAGCCTAACATTTCAAATAATTCATCTATATCTAATGGTTTAGTAAAATCATTTAAAAAGATCTCTAATAATTTTTCTTTCATGATAATCCTCCTTTCTACAATTTTTTGCTAAAAAAAGAGCTTAAAAAATTAAGCCCTTTTACATTCTTTTAATTAAAAACGTGGTAAAACAGATACTAAGAACGCTAAAATAAAGAAAGCAATTGATAAACCAGCAGTTAATCTATTGATAATTTTTTCTGGTCCTCTAGCTTTTTGGTTAGCGAATAAATCTGATTTTTCTCCAGAAAATGCATTATTAACATCATCTTTAGAATTTTGTAAAACGATGATTAAAATTAATGCTATAGAAACTATTAAAAGAATCCAATCGTACCATACTAATGCACCCATAAGTGGCCTCCTATAAAATAAAATTTATTACTACATATAACATACTTATTATAGCATATTTATTATGTTTTTGCAAAGATATTGCTAAATTACTTTACTAGTACATATTCAACAGCTTCAATTGCTTCATCAATAGCAATAATTTCTAAACTGTTTCGTACACTTTCTGGAATATCTTCAATATCTTTAACGTTTTCCTTAGGTATTAAGATACGTTTAAGTCCAGCTCTGCTTGCAGCAATCGCTTTTTCTCTTAATCCTCCGATTGGTAAAACTCTACCTCTTAATGTAATTTCACCAGTCATACCTGTTAAATGATGAACAGGTAAATTTGTAAACGATGAAACTATTGCACAAACCATAGTAACACCTGCAGAAGGGCCATCTTTAGGCGTTGCACCTTCAGGAACATGAATATGCAAATCATTTTCGATAAATAATTTATAATCAATATTAAATGTTTCAGCATTTGCTTTAACATAACTTAAAGCTGTTTCAGCAGATTCTTTCATCACTTCACCAAGCTTACCAGTTAATAATACTTTTCCATTACCTTTATAATGAGCAACTTCAATTTGTAAAGTGTCTCCTCCGAATTCTGTATATGCAAGTCCAGTTACAACACCAACTAAATCTTTACCAGTGTTTTCATTATTTTCGAATTTAACCTTGCCTAAAAACTCTTCTAAATTATCAACATTTACAATAACTTTTTCGTTTTTATCAATTAAAATTTTAGTAACAGACTTTCTTACAATCTTACCAATTAATCTTTCTAATTCACGAACACCAGCTTCTCTTGTGTATTTTTGAATAATAAAATAAATAGCTTGATCAGAAATTTCAACATTTTCAACTTCTAATCCATTTAATTTAATTTGTTTTTCAATTAAATGACGACGTGCAATTTCAAATTTTTCATATTCGGTATAACTAGATAATTCAACAATTTCAAGTCTATCTCTAAGTGGAGCAGGAATATTTCCTAAATAGTTAGCAGTAGCGATAAAGAAACACTTAGATAAATCAAATGGTTCTTCTAAATAGTTATCACTAAAATATCTATTTTGTTCTGTATCTAAAACTTCTAACATAGCAGATGTTGGATCACCTTTATAATCACTTGACATTTTATCAATTTCATCTAATAAAAATACAGGATTATTAGTTTTTGCTTTAGCCATAGATTGAAGAATTCTACCAGGAAGAGCTCCTAAATAAGTTCTTCTATGTCCTCTAATCTCAGCTTCGTCTCGCACACCACCTAATGATTGTTTAATAAACTTTTTATTTAAAGCTCTTGCAACACTTCTTGCAAGAGAAGTCTTACCAACCCCTGGAGGTCCTGCCAAACAAAGAATTGTTTGAGGGTTCTCTTTTGTCATAAGTCTAACCGCTAAATATTCTAAAATACGTTCTTTTACTTTCTCTAATTCATAATGATCTTCATCTAAAATTTGTTTCGCAAGAGCAATATCATTTGTATCTTCACTAGATAAACTCCATGGAAGACTTAAAACAAAGTCTAAATATGTTTTAATAATACCAGATTCAGGTGATGTTGATGGAGTCATAGCAAATCTATTTACTTCATTTAAAGCTTTTTCTTCCATACTTTTTGGTAGTCCAGCATTCTTGATTTGTTCTCTTAATTTTTCAACATCAGAATCTTTTTTAGCTTTATCTCCAAGTTCTTCTTGAATAGCACGCATTTTTTCTCTTAAATAATATTCTTTTTGTTGTTCAGACATATTACGTCTAACACTTTCATCAATGCGTCTTTCTAATTCATTATGAAATTTTGCCCCTCTTAAATCAGTTAAAACCATTAATAAACGTTTAGTTGCATCTAGTTCAAATAAATATTTTAATCTTTCACTAATTTTTGTTACAGCAATATTTGCTAAAGAATCACTAACAACATCAAGTGGTAATGTTCTATTTAAAACAAGAGAAATTTTTTGATTTAATAGTTGATCTTCAGGTGATAAATCTTTAGTAACAACAGTTTCTTTTTTTATTAAAGAAATAGTAGCTAACCCTTCATCATTGTTACTTATAACCGATGGGATAGATTCTACTGTTGCCATTAAACAATCAGCTGTATAATCTAATTCTAAAATATCACAACGCATGACAATTTCAAATTTAACACGATTTACTGAATTTGCAATAGCGGAATTAAGAATAATTTTCGCGATTACAGCTCTATTATAATAACCATCTACAACATCAGCTTTAATTTCATTAACTTGTGGTAACATCAAAACACAAAAATTTTGAAATAACTCAGCCTTTTTCAAAGACTTAATATCTCCACTTTTTGTAAATTCACCTCTAATTTCTGATGATGGAATTGGAGCAAAATTCTTAGCTACAACAACAGGTAATTTAACTTGTGTATTTAAAGTTAAATCAAAAGTCATATTTTCTCCTTCCTATGCACTAGATATTTTATTTTTATTTAATAACTCTAATACATCTTTCTTACATATTTTAATATGATGAATTTCTTTATTTGACGGAACTTCAAACATATAATCTAACATCATATCTTCTAAAATCTTTTTCAATGCTCTTGCACCTAATCCTTCATTATAAGCACAAGTAGCTATCTCTTTAATTGCATCAGGAGTAAACTCAAGTGCAACTTCATCTTCTTTAAATATATTTACATATTGATTAAGTAATGCTTTTTTAGGAACAGTTAAAACACTTTCTAATTCATCGATTGTTAATTTATTAAGTTTAGCAATGACAGGAAGTCTACCTAGAATTTCAGGTATTATACCATAATTTTGTAAAGCTTTTGTTAACTCATAGCATGAATTAGAATTTGAATTATTAAAACCAACAGTTTTTCTTTTATCAAATTTTAAACCATCGAATGCTCCTGCACAAATAAATAATACATTTGATGTATCAAACTTAATACATTCTTGATATGGATGCTTTCTGCCACCTTGTGGAGGGACGTTAACAACAGAACCTTCAATGATTTTAAGTAACGAATTTTGAACACCTTCACCAGATACATCTCTAGTGATTGAAGGATTTTCACTTTTCCTTGCTAATTTATCAAATTCATCTAAGAACACTATTCCATTTTGTGCTAATTCAATATCGTAATCAGCATTTTGTAATAATTTCAAAAGAATATTTTCAACATCTTCTCCAACATAACCTGCTTGTGTATAAACAGTAGCATCACAAATTGCTATAGGCAAATTCAATATTTCAGCCATAGTTTTAGCAAGCAATGTTTTACCAACTCCAGTTGGTCCTAGCATTAAAATATTAGCTTTCTCAAATCCACCCAACGGATTTAATATTCTTTTATAATGTCTATATAAAGCAACACTTAAAATTCTTTTTGCTAAAAATTGTCCAACAACATGTTTAGATAACTCTTCATAAATTGATTTAGGGGTAATATTAGATTCAATTTTATTTTTTAAACAATCTAAATCATAATAAAGCGGTTCATCTAATTTTACAATTTCAGCATATAAGTCAAGGCATTGATGACAAATAATTGCATCAATGCCCTCAATACCTTTGTTTTTTTTATTTAATTCATTTCCACAAAAAGAACAAATTTTATTTTTTTTCATATTGTTCACACTCCAATAATAGTATGAACAATATTTTTCATTTTAAACTAATTATTTTGTAACAGCGTTAGCTTTAATTAATTCAACAGCTTTTAAAGTTTTAATATGGAATGAAACTTGGCTTTCACGATATTGTTTTTTAACTTGTTTAACTTTTGCTTTATCGCCACCAGCAAGTTCTAAATATTTAGCTTCTAATTCTTCTTGAGTAGCTTCAATATTTTCTAATTTAATAATTTCTTCAAATGCTAATTCTTGTAAGAATTCTTTTCTTACTTGTTCTTCAGACATTTTCTTGAAATCTTCTAATGAACCCATTTGATAATATTGTAATAATACTTCAACTGGAACTTGATATTGTTTAGCTTGTTCTTCAAGTCTTGCAATATTTCTTTCCACAGCTTGATTAATTAAGCTTTGAGGGAATTCAGCATAAGAATTTTTTAATACTGCATCAATACAATCTTGTTCGAATTGTTGTTCAGCAGCTTTAGACTTATTATCTTTAATTAAGCTCTTAACATATTCTTGATATTCTTCAACAGTATTAACATTTTCAAGTTCTAATTCTTTAACGAATTCTTCATTTAAAGTTGGAACTTCTTTAGTTTTAACTTCGTGTACAACACATTTGAATACAGCTTCTTTAGAAGCAAGATCAGCATGATAGTTTTCAGGGAAAGTAACTTTAACTTCAACTTCATCTTCACTCTTTGCACCAACTAATTGTTCTTCGAAACCAGGAACAAATGAGTTAGAACCAAGTTCTAATGAATAGTTTTCACCTTTGCCGCCTTCGAAAGCAACACCATCAACGAAACCTTCAAAATCGATAACAACAGTATCACCAAGACAAGCTTCACCTTCTTTAATAATATTTTCAGCTTTACCTTTTAATACATTTTCAATATAAGCTTCAACATCTTTCTTTAATACTCTTGTAGATTGTTTTTTAACTTTAACGCCTTTGTATTCACCTAAATGAACATTTGGCCATACATCAACTTCAACAGTATAATCAAATGATGAACCTTTTGCAATAGCAGCTGGATCAACTAAATCAACTTTTGGATCATCTACAGGATAAACTTCAGCTTCTTGTAATGCCATACCATATGTTGATTGGAATGCAAATTCAATAGCTTCATTATAAAGTGATTCCCAACCAAAACGACTAATGTAAATACTCTTAGGTAATTTACCAGGACGGAAACCATCAACTTTAATATCTTTAACTACTTTTTCGAATGCAGCATCTAATGCTAAATCGAATTGTTCAGCAGAAACAGTAACAACTAATTTTACTCTGTTTTCGCTTAATCTTTCTACTTTAACCATATTTTTAATCCTCTTTCATTATAATATTCTTTTTAATCTTATATATTATACCACTTTTATATTTAATTGTCTTATTATTTACTTTATTTACTCAATTATTTTATGTCATAAGCATCATAAACAACTTCTTCGACAAATCTAAGTGGTGCTGGGCCGCAATCTAAAATATATTTATGGAATTCTTTAGCATCAAAATTGCTTCCAGTTTTAGTTTTTACAGTGTCATACATATCTGAAATTTTCATATATGTAAAGAAATATTGTTGATAATTTGTTGGAATTTCAACTAATTGGTTGTACATTGCTCTTAGACTTTCTGATGAACTTACATTAAAATATTGAGTCATAAAACTATATAATTCTTCAATCGTCCAACCATCATAATGAATTCCTAAATCAATTCTTGAATAAATTGCAGCATTTAATTTTTCTTGAATCATTAAGTAGTCAATTAAAACATCATCATATTTTTCATTTAAGAAGTTATATGAATAATATTCAGCATAAGTAGCCCATCCTTCTGTGTAGCCACTACTTTTTAAAATTTTACGTATTGGATTAACATCTTTCGTTTTAAAATATGCATTTTGATATAAATGCCCAGGTAAGCCTTCATGGGCAAGTGTAGTGTATAAGTATTTTGTATCTAAATCTGTTGTAAGATTACCTAAATCATCTTTCAAATAAATTGATGCTGGATTTAAGTAAATAGTCTCTGTAGTTATACTATCAATTGCTGAAGTCATATAAGCAGCAGGACTAAAATTATTTTGCATTGATTCATCAATATATTTTACCACAATTTCTGGTTTTACATCTAATGCAGGGAAGTCATTTTGTATCATGTTATAATAAATTTCAAGTTGTTCTAAAGGTGTAGATGAAGACATGTATTTTTCTTCATTCATTAATTGATTATATTGATTTTTATAATTTGAATTATCATTAATCACTTTAGATAATCTAATATATTCAGCTAAATATTCGTTAATCTTATTATCAACATAAGTAATGGCATCATCACAAGAAATATCATAACCAGTTGCATCTTTAAATAATAACTGATAATAATCTTTACCAATTGAAGAACCATCACTTCCAATATAATGAGCTAAACCTTTTTCATTAGTTGCTTTACCTTTTAGTGAAGGTAAATTATCTAGAATATATGCATAACCTTCGCGCATTGCCCCTTTTACAACTTCTTTATTTCTTTCAATAAAGAACAATTTCTCATCAGGTGTTAAAAATGAACATTCATTTATCTTTTGTTCTATAACTTTAAACATAAACGACGAATTATTATCGATGCTATTGATAAATGTACTACATTGTTCGACAACATTTTCAATAACAAAATCAGCCATTCCATAATTTTTTTCAGCTTTAAGAACTTCAAAATCATAATACGCTTTAAAAGTAGCTGGAATTAATTCAACAAATTTAATATAATTTTCAACATCAATCTTCGAATTAAAATTATATTCAACTAATAATAATGGAAGTTGAGCTTGGTAACCTAAATAACTTCCTAAATAGTTATTACTTAAATAACTCATCTCTGAAGTTTCTGCATTAATACCATCAACTAAATCAACTACTAAATTATATGTAATCTTTTGATCATCATTTAGTTGATTATAATCGTAATTTTTTATACGCCCAAATAATAAATTAATTGCAGCAGTATCAATAACTCCTTTGACACTAGGAGTAGGCAATGACGGTTCAAAATACTCTAAACCATACTCTTCCCTATTTTGTATTAAATAGTTAATTGTCAATTCATCTCCGCCGATTAACATAGCAAACATTTCTTTTGTTGTTTGATCAAAAGTAGATGGATCTTCTTTTCCGCCAAATAGCCCTTCAAAGAAACTACATCCAGATAAAACAAATAAAAATATTATTGTCACAAATAATAAAGCCGATCTTCTAAATTTTTTACTCATAAATATCTCCTTTTTACTTTTTTTATATATTTAATAATATTATATTACAAAAATTATTTTTTTTCAACCCTTTAAGAAAAAATAGTCCTAGATAAACTAGAACTAAATTTCTTATCTTAATTCCTTAGGTATTTTTGATTCAATTTCAGTTTTTGATAATCCTATAATATCTAATGAATTAGATATTTTGTTATTATCAAAATTATCATTGTTAAAATAAACATTATTTATGTTTATCACAACATCTTTATCACCATATAAAGAAACACAAATATCGGAATAACTATTATCTTTAGAGTTAATTTTCCCCATTATGAAACAATTTTCTAAAGACATATTAACAAATCTACCTCCAACCAGTCCTCCTACAACACTACCTTCATTATTACTTATTTCTCCATAAACGCTAACATTTTTCATAGAAAGATTTCCTTCAGTAACATTACCACAAATACCACCACTTGTGAAACCATAGACATCTATATCACTAATAACATTTTCTATAATAGTATTTGAAGTCGCTGTAAAACCAATTAAACCTCCAAAATTGTTAGTATCTTTAAACTTTTCATCAGTCCCACCAATAAAACTATTATTTTCACCTCTAACCGCACAGTTTTTTAAAGTAATGCTTTCACCACCACTAGAACCAACAATTCCTCCAACTTTGTATTCTCCTTCAATAATAATATTTCCTAAGATTTTAACGTTATTAATTAAAGTATTACCACTTGTATACCCAACCAATGCTGCGGTACCTTGATTACTTCTTGTGTAATTATTCCCCATACCATTTAAAATCAAAACATTCTTAATTGTTAAATTTTTAATAACAGAATTTTTTATATTACCAAATAATCCAAAATGAAAATAGGATGTGTTCATATCAATATGTTCACCTACATTTTCATGATTCGCAGTAAAAGATAAATTATAAATCACTTTTTCATTTCCATTAAAAGTACCTGAAAAATATTTATCTTTATTATTAAATTCTTATATTCCATTAGTTCCAATTGTAATCCAACTTATATTATTTAAATCAATGTCATATTTTAATTCAATCGTTTTATTTTCAAAACTATTACCTTTATTTACAAGTTCAGAAAGTCCTGCTAATTCATTTGCTGTTGTAATAACAAAAACATCTTTATCTTCTTTATACCAAGATGTATCAATTTTTCCGTCCCATTTCCTAATTTCAACATTATATCTAAATGTATATTTTTTATTTCTAAATGTAACAGTTCCTGTATATTCTCCAACATTATCAAAATTAAACCCATCAACTTTAATATTTTCGTCAGTTAAACTATAAACAACTTCATTGTTTTTTGATTTTACTTTTAATTTAATCATTGACAGCATTTCATTAGGTACTTCATCTAAATAGTATGTTAAAACTCCTGAATGTGTAAACTCAATTAAATCATTATTACATTTTTTCATTTCACAACTATATAAAAACATCAGACAAAATAATAAAACAAATATAATTTTTTTCATATTAAACTCCTATTTTAAATTTTCAAATATTATTATTTACAAAATAGTCCACTTAATACAAAAAAAACTACTTTTTAAAAAGTAGTTTTATCTTAAATTTAATATAGGTTCATCGATTTCTTTTATTTTTTCAATAGAAACAGGGTATAAAACAACCTCTTCTTCTTCATATTCATCAGAAAATTCATATTTTACTAAAGCAACAACTTTAACCCAAGTTTTACTTTTTATTTTATATTGATTATCAATCATACATAAATGGCCATAAAACTGCATGTCTTTATCACAACAAGTAAGCGCATATCTACCTAAAACGCCAGTACCTTTAGGAAGTTTTCTGCTTCTTAGCATTAAAGCATTAAACTCAATTGTTTTTCCATTATATCTTTCTTTATGATCAAAAGTATCAATATACCATCTTCCATAATGTTGATTTTCAATTTTTATAACTTCAGCTTCAATATCATAAGGTAACGGAGCTTCAAAAGCTTCTTGTACTTCACCTTTAGAATTCATAGCAATCCATTGAGCATTACCATTAATTAATTTTAATGAAGTTTGATATTGTGTTAAATCTTCAGGATTATCACAGCGATTAATTACAACTAAATCAGAAAATCTTAAATTATCAACAAACATTTGACGCATATTATTATAATAAACACCAAAAGTAGAAAAATCAATAAATGACACAATTTGAGCTACTTGAAATGTTGACGGAAATTTAATTTTTGACTGATCCCACATAGTATTTGTTTCAATAACAATACGATCAGGATGATATGTTTCAGTTAATTCATATAATTTTTCAGCATTAAAACTATCAACATCATCAAAAGTTGCGATTTGAACATTGTAATTTTTTAAATCATCTTTATCATATTCTACTTCACCTTCTTCACATACTAAAAGCAAAGTATTACCTTCTTTGTAAAATCCATCGTTTTTTAATGTATCAATAATGAATGTAGTTTTACCTGAGTCTAGAAATCCATTGATAATAAAAACTGGAAACGCCATCTACTTATAAACCTCTTTTATTAAATAATTCTTCAATTATGTGTTCATCAATCTTAGAACCGATAACACAAATACGACCTGTATAATCAGGTGAACCAAGTCTAATTTCATATTCACCAGAAACAAAATCAAAATAATACCAAGAATCATTATCACTTGCAGATAAAATACCTTTTGCACGAATAATAATTCCTAAATCTTCACTACTTGCAAGCTTATTTAAGAAAGCTTCAAGTTCATCTTTACTAAACGATAAAGGAGTTTCAATACCCCAACTCTTAAATATGTCATCAGCATGATGGTGATGTTCATGACAACAACAATCATGTTCATGTTCGTGTTCATGATGATGTTCATGACAACAACAATCATGTTCGTGTTCATGA
>JAZOLP010000125.1:0-7929 GCA_045653225.1 Bacilli bacterium | reverse complement strand
ATAAATTTTATTTACTATTTTATTAGCATAATGAATATAAATATGATATATTAAAAATAATAAAAAGGAGACTCAAAATGACTTGGTATAATGTAGTAATAATAGTAGCAGTATCAATAATTTTATTATCGATATTAACAGCATATGTTTGTTATAAAATGACTTTTTATAATAAACCAACAAAATTTTCAACCGAAGAAATCAGCTTACCAAATAATAAAATTTATAACACTTATAAAGAATTAATTGTTTCAGATATATTATTCGGAAAAGAAATAACAAGAAAAGATTATAAAATAACTTCCTATGATGGTTTAAAATTAAATGGAAGTTTTTATAAAACATTTGAAAACGCGCCCATTGAAATCATGTTTCATGGATATAAAGGTTCAGGAAAAAGAGATTTAAGTACTGGTATCAGACGTGCAAAAGCTTGTGGAAGAAATGTTTTATTAGTTGATCAAAGAGCCCATGATGAAAGTGAAGGTCATATTATTTCATTTGGAATCAAAGAAAGATATGATGTCCTTTCTTGGATTGAGTTTTCAAAAAAAGAGTTCGGTAATGACATAAAAATTATTTTAACAGGTGTATCTATGGGAGCAGCAACTGTTTTAATGGCATCTAATTTAGATTTACCAAATAACGTAATTGGAATATTAGCTGATTGTGGATATGATTCTCCTAAAAATATAATTAAAAAATATATCAAAGATAGAAAATTACCACCAGAAGTGTTTTATCCATTTGTTTTTTTAGGAGCATTATTATTTGGCCATTTTAAATTAAATAGTTCATCTCCAATTGAATGTGTTAAAGAAGCAAAAGTACCAATTATCTTTATCCATGGTGAAAGTGATACTTTTATTCCATATCAAATGAGCGAAAACTTATATAATTCGTGCAACAGCAGAAAGCATATTACAATTATAAAAAACGCAGAACATGGTATTAGTTATCTAATAGAACCAGAGTTATACGTAAACGAATTAAATGAATTCTTTAAAAATTAAAAAATAGAACCAAATGGTTCTATTTTTTTAAATTATATTGATAAATTTCTTCAACAGCAAAGCTAATTTTTGTAATAACATTAGGTTTCTTCGGATAAACAAAATAAGAATCATCTTCTGTATTAATTACAAAACAATCATATGGTTTAATATGAACATAATCATACTCTATATGAAGCGAATTAGCTTGAAGAGGTGTTCTTAATATTCTATATGTAGATCCATTATAATATCCTTCTAGAACAAAACCTTCATTTATTGTATGAGAAACTTTAGCTTTACCAAGATAAGGAACACTTGTAGTTCTTGGAAGCGAATATACTTCACAATCATCTTCAAAACTATATGTTCCACTTAATACTTCTTTTTTCACTTCTTCTTTTTCCCATAAATACCAATCAGGTACATGACTAAATTCAGTATTACCATTTAAAGCTGACAAAGTTCCATCTTCATTTAAATTCCATTTTTTACCACAAGATTCACAATAAAGAATTGTACCTTTAGAATTCATTTTGCTCTCTGTAAGACAACATGGACATTTATATAAAATTTTATGAATACCTTCTGCACGATATTTTTCTTTAATCAAAATATTATTTTCTTTTTGATATTTATAATCATCATAAACAAATGCTTCTTTGATAATTTTATTTATTTCATCAACAGAAAGAGTTTCTACTTGTTCCTTAGTTAAAACTTGAGTTAAAGTTGTATGTAATGGAACTTTACGTTTTTTCCTAAAATTCCAAAATGGTGTATGTAAATGATTACCTCTATGGATAACTACTACAACAGGAACATTAGATTTTTTTATTAGTTTTCCAAGTGAATCAGGTATATAAGAAGTTATTCCACATGCAGAATATCTAGCTTCTGGATACATACCTAAAATATCTCCTCTATTTAGAACTTTTCTAATTGATTTTATTAAATGTAAATCATTAGAAAACTTTCTTGTACATATACCACCAATTAATTTCATTAACCAAGCACGTTTGATATAACCATCTATATTAATAACATTATTAACTCTATAAGGAAAAGTACCTAGCGCTGCAAGTTCAAAATCTATAAAATATTGATGATTTGATAACATGAAATAAGGAGGCTTTAAACCTTCCATATTTATTTTTTCAACTTTATATTTTTTTCCCATTAACGCAAATTTACTTAAAACCCATATTAGTCCTACAATAAATAATGGTTGTCTTATTGGGTATACAGCAGTTTTAAATCTTTTTTTATTTTTATAATTTACTTCAATTTTATCCATATTAAATTCTCCAATTAAACATTATACTTTATTTTGAACAAATAATCAAATATAATAAAAAATTAGTTAACAATTTTATAAATTTTGTAATCTCTTGTCCTTATTTATATATAAAAAAATCTGTAGTATAACTACAGATTAATTTTATCTAAAAAGTCATTTATTGATTTATCGTACTTTTCCATATTATTTATTCTTATCATTGAATGTTTTCCAGTTTCAAATAAAACTAATTCTTTCATCTTCGAACCCGCCTTTTCATAAAGTTTGAAAGCACATTCAGGTTTAGAATAAATATCCATTTTACTTTGAAGCATAAGAAGTGGAACTTCTAATTTATCTATTACATCAATAGGTCCTTTTTTCATTGAATGTTTCGTAAAATGCTTCATCCATGCATCTATTAGATCAATAAAAATAAAAACAGGTTTTTTCTTTTCAATTAAATGATTCTTCATAGATTCATTGAAATTTATAAACATTCCCTCAGTGATAAAGGCTTTAACATAAGGAAGTGGATTTCTTGTTGTTAAACACAACATTCCACCAGCAGCTCCAATACATATTCCATGAAGAACAAATGATTTTATATTAAACTGCTCGCTAATATATTTGATCCAAGCAGCAACATCTTTACTTTCTTCAAATCCTATAGTATTGTAAGTGCCATCACTTAAACCATGTCCTCTTGGATCTATTACTAAAACATTACATCTTTTATAATAAGGTTCAGCAAAAAAGTATCCATATTTCAATGATTCAGTTCTTCCTGAAAGAATAATAACACATGTTTTTTTACCAAAATCATAATATTCACCATAAAGGTTTAAACCTTCATTTATAATGTGAACATCATGTTTATTAGATAAATGGTCTTCATGCCACTTTCTACCTATCGCATACATTTCTAATGACTGTTCATCTAAAGAAGATGGAATTTCTCTACTCCAAGATTCTTTTGAAACTCTAGATAATGTTTTAATATAAACTTGATGGGAAGCAATAACATATGTTAATCCCCAAATAAATAAACCAGGTAATATAACTAAAACTATAATACATATAAAGATTGGATGTGTTAATATATCTATCATTTATTTTTTACCCTTCTTTTTTAGTATTTCTAATTCTGCTCTTAACTCTAATGCTCTAGCGTGAATATATTCATTAAGTTTAGTTCTATCTTCTTTTTTTGTTGTTTTTGAAGCTGGATCTAAAAATTTAGATACATCTATTTCTTCACTTATTAGAACACTAGTTCTTTTAAATATTCCATAATTACCATCTGTTATTACAAGAACAATAGGTACTTGAGCTCTATGTGCTATTAGTGTATAACTTGGTTTAAATTCATGAATTTTACCGTCAGGTGTATTTCTTCCTTCAGGATAAATTTGAACTAATTGACCGCTTTTTAAGACATCAGCACAAGTATCAACAAACTTCATACTTCTTGTTTCACGGTTAGCTTCAATTGCACCAAAAAATTTCATACCGAATGTTGTTATTTTACTTTTGAAAGGTTCTTCAGAAGCAACAACATTTAATTTTCTAGGGAAAACAACAAATGAAGTAAGAACATAATCAAACATATTAAAATGATTTGTAATAATTAGTTTTCCACCTTTTTTTAGGTTAACTTTTGATTTATCAACATAATATGTTTTTCTTTTAAAGAACAAAAGTTGTAATGGATAACCAAGAATTAAACCAATTGTTCTAAATATATCATAAATCATAATTAAGCTTCTTTATTTTCCTTCCCCATAAGTTTAATATCTTTTTTAAACCAAAATGACATAACAAATGCTATAGCATTTGCTACACAAGCAATTATTGGAAGCATCCAAATAATATCAGCATCTTTTAACGCTACTAAAATTAAACCTGTAGCAACACCAGCTGCGATACCTTCAAAGATACCTTGAACTGCAAAGTACATTGCAGATACAGTTTTACCAGTTCTTTGAAATTCTAATTCAGCTAAGAAAGTAGGAACAGTATAAGTTACTGAGAAGAAAGCACCAATTGAAAATGAAATAAATATACCACCTAAAATTGCTACTATGTGAAGTCCTAAAGAAGTCATAGAAAGCGGATTAAAGTAACAAAATAATAACACTAACATTCCAATAGAAAATACAGTTAGAATATATCTATAAGCAAAACCTAATCCATACTTCTTAACAAACCTATTATAAACCATTATAGTTAAAGGTACCGGAGCAAATGATGAAGCCATAACTAAAGTCATATTTAATCCAGTTGATGAGAATAATTCATTAATACCACCTAAGAATAATTGTAAACCAATTGTCATAATAAAAGCAGTAAACATCCAGTACATAAATGCTTTATTCTTAAATGAATATTTGAATGATTCTTTAATAGTAACATAATCATTTTTTACATTTTCTACTCTTTGTTCTTCTTTTAATAAAAAGAACGGAATTAACATAGTTAAAGATAATGGTAAGAAAATTAATGCTACAACACGAATATTAATACTCATGCTTACAAATAAAGGTATTAAAGCAAAACCTAGTGAGAAATAAATTACATCACAAATAGATTTGCAGTTTGACAAGAACAATGTGTCTTCTTCATTTGCACAAACTTCCCTAAATGTCGCATAATAAGTTAACATTGTTAATGTGTAGAATGTATAGAAAATACATAATAAAACACCAAACCAAATAGTATTTAAAATAGACTCACCATCATTAAGTGGAACTAAGAATAATAAGAACGAAATAATCATAGGGATAAAGCCAATTAATAGGCCAGTTTTTCTACGACCAAACTTATTATTAATCCTATCAATTAAAAAAGCAAAAGGTAAATCGATAATACCATCTAATGCCTTAGCAAAAAATACTAAAATACCCCATAATCCCGCTACTACTAAATCTTTATTTAAGTATGTCCAAGATTCGATATGATTTTCAAATCCACCAACTAATAAGGCGCTACATAAATATGAACCTACTAGTAATGTCAACATATTAACGCCTAAACCAGAACATCCATATAGTGCTAATTTTTTTCTATTTGTTATTTTTTTCATTTTTTTCTCTTTCTACTCAAATGTAATAGTTAAACAATATAATGATTCGTTAGTTGAAACATTTGCAACTTCTACATCTAAGTTTAATTTTAATATTAAATTAGTTATATAGTCTACATATTCTTCTGTCAAATTGTTTCCATAATATAAAGTAACAACACTATAATTATTATTTTCTAAAATATCTTTTACTGTCTCTACAGTAACATTGTCTAATTGAGATGAAACATTCAATATCTTGTTATGACTTAATGCGAAAAATTCATTTTCTTTAACATGTTTTCTGCCATATTTAATATCTTTGTTAGCTTGGAAAATAGCTAATTGATAAATTCTAGATATTGTGTCGTTTACCGAAGTGATAGCTTGATCCATTGACTCTTCAAAATCGATCATTAATAATGATGCATAGCATTCAACCACTGATCTACAGTTTAAAACTGTAACCTTTGATTGTTTATATAAGCTACCTGCTTTCATTGAAGTTAAGATTGAATTTGAACTATTTGGAAATACTAAAATCTTCTTAGCTTTAATATACTTAAATGCATCAATAAATTCTTGTGCAGAAGGAGCAATATCACTATTTATTACTACATCAGCCCCTATTTCAAAAAGCTTTTGCTGCATTAAAGCGTTATTAGCTACACATAATATTCCATATTCTGAAGTTTCTTGATTTTCATTATATAAGAACTTTTTATCATTATTTTCTATTTTATTTTGTTGAGCATTTTGAACACTCATATTTTCGATTTTAATTTTTAAAAATTCACCATAAGATTGACAAATAGAAGTAACATCAGCAATTTTATGTGAGTGAACATGAAATTTTATTTTATCTTTTTCTAATGTAGTAACAATAGATTTACCTACTTTAGATAGATTTAAATTAAATAATTTCAAATCAAAATCATTCTCATCGATAGTTAATTGAATTACGCCTTCTATACAATATCCAAATTCAAAATTAGAGTCTTTGTTAAATAAAGTGAGGTCAATAAATTCTTCTTTCTCACTATTTTGAACTTCTTCAATTTTTTCTCCATTTAAAAACTTGCAAATCCCTTCAAAGAAATAAACCATTCCAGCTCCACCAGAATCTACCACTCCTGCTTTTTTAAGGATTGGTAAATAATTAGGTGTTCTTTCTAGTGAAAATTTAGCTTCGTTTAAAAATATTTCAAATAATTCATCGAAGCTATCAATTGGAAGACGTTCAATAACTTTTGCAGTAGCATCTTTTAAGACTGTTAAAATCGTTCCTTCAACAGGTTTAGCTACTGATTGATAAGCAAAATTACAACCATTACCTAAAGCTAGGGCTAATATTTTACAATCAATTTCAGTATATCCTTTTAATCCTTCAGATAAACCTTTGAAAAATTGAGAAACAATAACTCCCGAATTTCCTCTGGCACCAAAAACAGTTCCTGTAGCAAAAGTGTTTACAACATCTTCTAATGATGAATTTTTGTTTTTTATTGCTTCATAACCATATTTTAATGTCATAACCATATTTGTACCAGTATCTCCATCAGGAACCGGGAAAACATTTAAGTCGTTGACAATACTTCTATGTTTATCTAAATTTTTTATTCCATTTTCAATTAAATCTATAAAGATTAAATTGTCTATTTTTAATAACATAATTTAAACCATTACTTTCTTAAACAAGTTCTTCTATTGCTTTAGTAAGTGCATCCTTTTCTTTTTGTAAATCTTCTGTAACATCTTCCCCTAAAAAGTAAGCACAAATCATTCCTGGTCCTATATTAGTTCCACACCCACTAAATACATCGCTAACAAATACTTTTTTGAAATGTAGTGATGCTTCAATTTTTTCTTTTAATAAGATAGCATATTCTTCTCTATCACTATGAGTAATAATTAAATATTGATCTTGTTGGTTAGTTGCAATTTTATCAATGTATTTAACAGTAGCATCTAAAGCTTTCTTAATTCCTTTTACTTTAGCAAGTACAGTTACATAACCATCAACATTAGAGTCTCCCATTGGTTTTATGCCAACAAAATTTCCCATAATTGCTTTTCCTTTGGAAATTTGACCACGTCTTGCAACAAACGTTAAATCGTCAATTGGTCCCATTTGATGAATCTTTGATTTTAATTTTTCTAAAGTTTCAATTACCTCTTCAAATGTTTTTCCTTGTTTTTGAAGTTCAAGACCATAACAAACAAGTAGTCCAAAAGAACCAGACATTCTAGTAGAATCTAAACAGTATATATTTGCTGTAGGATTTTGTTCTTTTACTTGTTTAGCAGCTAAATTCGCAACATTATATGTTCCACTAATTTTTGATGAAATTGACATACTTAATATGCTATAGCCTTCTTCTACATATTTTTTAAACATTTGGTAATAGTCTTCAGGACTACCAGCTGCACTACTAACCTCGTTTTTCTTATTACTTAATGTTTGATAAAATTTTTCTCTTGAAATATTTTCCCAATCTAATCTTGTTTGAATACTTTCACCATTAATTTGTACATATCCTTTAATATAATCTTTTAAATCAAAATATTCTCTTAATTCACTTGATAAATCACAA
>JAZOLP010000124.1:0-2474 GCA_045653225.1 Bacilli bacterium | reverse complement strand
CCCATAATATAGCTTCATACATTAGTTTTTGCTTATTGAATAATGAATTGTCATTGGATAATTTGTTTTGTAAATTTATCACTTTTTTACAACAACTGATAAGTTGGTTTAATTCTATATTTGTATTTGTGTCATACAATGATTTATATAATAACTCTATTATTTCGCTTCTTCCTGAACTTCTGGCATAACGATAAATAGGAATTTTAGGTATAACAAGTGCTTTTCGTAAAAAATCTAAAACTTTTCCTTTCATTTCAGGTGTGTCTCCATCATTGGGAAAGAAGCATTTTATTAAACCTTCATAAAATGTTGTTTCATCTGTTATATAATTATCAAGTTCTTCGGATAATGAATCATTATCATATTTTGCACTATCGACTTCAACAGATGTTAATGGGGTGATGCCTGTATTGTATCTTCTAAAAATTTCTTTTTTTATTTTATCTTCAACTTCAGATGATATTTCTGTTATAACCTCAAATTCGAATATTCTTATATATGAATTTAAAAATACTTCTTTGAGTTCATCGTCAAGATTGTTGAATGATTTGCGACTTAATGCTGGTAAATCCAACAATCCTTTAGAAGACAATACTAGTTCATTTTCTTTAAATCTTTTAAGAGTTTCAAATCTTTGTCTGCCATCAATGACTTCGGTTTTTAATCCGCTTTTATATAAAATTAATGGTGGTATTTCAGTACCTAACAAAACACTTTCTATAAAAAAAGTTTGTTTTTCTGTATCCCATACATAATTTCTTTGGTAATATGGTTTATAATCAATGCGTCTTAAATTACGTTCACTTAAAAGTGTTTTTACAGATAATGTTCTTGGAATAATTTTAAGTCCATTTTTAAAAACATCGATAAATTTTACTTCATTTATTGTACTCATATTATATTATTTATTCCCGATTTATATTCTAATTTTATTGTATTATTTCGTTCAATTATTTGTTTTACAAATATATTATTTTGTGGTGTCTTTAGTTTTGATAGATAAAAGTAATCATACAGAAACATAAGGAATAAATTATTCAAATCTTCTTTTTTATATGTTTTTTGTTCTTTGGAAAATTCAAATCCAAAAATAAAATCATCATCATTGATTTCAATACTATAATTTGAAGAAATATCGATAAAGTTGAAATTTTCATTTATGATAATCTTACTGTCAGTTTCCAAATCTTGTAATTGTTTGATTTTTGAATCTAATAGCAAAGATAATTTATTTAGATATGCTAATACATGAACTTTATTTTCTTTAAATACATTGACATCTATTTCCAATTTATCCATTAAGTTTAAATGTTTCAATAATTTATATTTATTTGCTAATATTTTTACTTTTTCTCCTAAAACAGAATAATAATCGTAGTATATGATTAATAATTCATTTTCCGATAATTGTGAACGTAATGTTTTTGCGTATCTTTGTTTATGATCTGATTCAATAATAGAATCATCTATCATCTTTAATAGTCTATATAATGTCTTAAAGTATATAGATAAAGATTTTGAATTATCATAGTATAAATTTGTATATTCTTTTATAATCCATGAAAGATTATTGCATATTTCTTCATCTTTATAATGTTGTCTGTTTTTGTGAAGAGTTTCAAGTATATTGTTTATCAAACTTTCGCATTTATTTTTTATATTAATAAAAACATTTAGAAGACTGTAAAATTCGGAATTAAAATGTTGTAATGATGATGTCTTTGTTTGGATTTTGAGTTCTTTGACTTGTTGTTGGTAATAATTGGTCTGTTCTCTGTATAAGTTAGTTTGTTCTTCATAAACTTTTCTGGTTTCTTGGAGTTCCTCAGTTTGTGCTTTAAATTCTTCAATTTGTTGATCTAAAGCTTTCACTTGTGTTAATAACGTTATCCTATTTATATTAATATCTTTTCGTTGTTCAGTTAAAGCAATATAGTAAAGTATTACCCCAACAAAAGCTAAAATGGTACCGACAACGCCTCCGACAAAATCTCCAAATTGTCCAACCTTTTCTTCGCTGAGCGTAAAGCTAAATTCCCAATCTCCGAAAACAATAAAAAAAATAGCTCCCAAGACAATCATTAGTAAGCCAATAAATGATAGTATTCTAGCTGTTTTCTCTGAAAAAATATCTACTTTCATAAATTAAACCTTTTTCACTTTCCCATCCTCGCCAATAGCAAAGACTGTAATTCCGTTAATATATTGATTTCTTTTGTTTTTAGAATTATCATGTTATTTTCTGCATTAACTGATTCTGAAAAATCCTTTAATAGCTCATATGGAGGAATAACAATTGGAATACGTTCAAAATCACTCTTATTAAGCATCGGCATTGTAGAACTACCTAATGCCATAGATTTAAGTTCATTTGACATTAAGGAAAGTACATAAAACAAGTAATCTGAGAACTCGCTACGATTTACTACTATTGAGTTCATTTGCTGATTTGTGATGCAATTCTCAGAAAC
>JAZOLP010000123.1:0-4649 GCA_045653225.1 Bacilli bacterium | reverse complement strand
GGATTAAAAATAAATACATAATGTTTTTATATGATTGGTTTAAATATATTAAAATTTACGTAATAAATTAATCGATGTAATTATTCTGAATTACACCAATCATTATATTTTTTAATTTATTAGTTTATATATTTTAATATATATAATATAATTTTTATTAATAATTAACGGTTATATACATTTATATATTTTTTAACTTATATTATTTTTAATAGTAAAGTAATCAGTAGAAAGTTTATAATAATAATTTGGACCTGTTCTTGGTGTTGTATTTGTAGATCCAATGGTGATAGTTTCAGTCCATTCAGGTTGTTCCTCAACTCCTCCAGAACCACCTGCAATTTCAGTTATATAATTATTATTTTGGAATAATTGAATTCCTCTTAAAAGTTCAACTGGATGATCTAATTCTTTATACCAAAGAGTGTATCCAGTCTGATTAGATAAATTAAACGAGTAATGGCGAGTTACGTTTTCATAATCTTCTGGATCATATGTATCCGAACTAGCTTCCAAATAACCAAAATTAATTGTATTATTAACCGTATTGACAAAATAATACAAAATATATTTAACTTTAGTGTCAGCGTTCCAACTTACTGGGATATTGATACTTATTGATCTAGAATTTCCATTAACTAAATAATTCATTTCTTGTTCGTTGATATTGAAACTTGTTGAAACATAATCACCAGAGTTATAATACCACCATTGAATTTTATTGATATTTATTAAATTTCCTACTTGTACACTTAATCTACCATAACCATCATATCCATTTGGAACAGTATAAGTACCATTTTGAGTAAATGTATGATCTTCTAATAAATTAATGCTTTGTGATCCACCGTTAACGTTTAATGTACAATCAGGTGATAAACCTTGAGCATCAATTAATTGTTCAGTCATAACTGTACCTACAGTTTTATGATTGTCACTAGGTGAAATGTCAAGTTCTCCGTCATAAAGATAAGGATCACTTCCACTTTCAGGAACATCTACCGTAACAGTAACACGTTCCATGGCATCATAACCAGTAGTTGGTGTAATAGTAGTTATAGAATGATTTTCGCTGATAGTTTGTTCTTTATTGGATTGGACATTAATTTGTTGTGATTGTGGAATATTAACTGAAAATGAATTCCATCCTGTTTTACCTGATGGAACTGGATAATTACCATTAGATTCAATAACGTTATTGTTATTTGAATTAACGTTAGCGTTATCAACAACTTGAGGAATATCAATTGTAAACGTTCCTAATGTAAATAAATTATTAGACATTATTAATAATAATAATTTTTTTAAAAAAAAAAATAATAAACAAAAAAAAATTAAAAATAAAAAAGAAAGAAGAAAACACCTAAATTTTATTTTTAACACATTTTATTTAATTTTAATTTATTTATTTTATTCATTTAATTTTAACCAATCAAATACATTTAATAATAATTCTAACCTAAATCATTTAATCATTTAAATTATTGATTAAAAGGGATTAGAATTAACATTTATTTTACGTTTATTATTTTTTGGATTTAGTTTTAATAAATCCTTTTTTAGTTTCTGGTTCTGGTGCTGGTTGTTCTGGTTCTGGTTCTACACCTCCACCTTCTTCTATAACATCTACATCTGGAATAGTAAATATGGAAGAATCATATAAACATTGAACTAATGGGTTATGATCGAATTGAACATTATTAATTGTAATGTTCATTCCTTGAACAACATCACTATAATCATTATGGAAAGTACCATAAGGTGTGAAATATATATATTTATCATTAGATCCTTGTTCTTTTAAAGCCCAACTTGAAGCTAAATTATTAATAACTTGTTTAGTATTGATAGATAATGGTAATACAACTTTACCATCTTTATCACAAAAACCAAATGTTTGTATTCCACTAACACCAGAAATAGAAGGAATAATATCAGATGTTTTTATAAAGGTGAAATAAGCATCTGTTTGGCTATTAGTATTAGAAACACGTATTTCATAATTAGTAGTTTGATTTAAAGTAGAAGGTTCTGGGATAATGAATGGCCAAGCACCATAAACATTATTATTTTTGTAAATTAATAACCATCTTCCCATATCTTCAGAATATTTATCATAGGTAGTAAATGTAATTGTGTCTTGTGCTCCAGCACTTAATTTGTGTGTCCAGAATATTTCAAGTGATTCAGTTTCAGGAGAAGAATTATTACTAGTTAAATCAAGATATTTAAATCCAGTAATTTCTGGGGTAGCAGAAACAGTGAATGTTCCAAGATTGAATTGATTTTCTTTTGGATCAGTATCACCAACTTTAAGTAATTTTAATTCTTTTGGTAATTCAGAAATAGAACTATTTGGATTAACGAGTTCAATTTCAAGAATATTTTGGTTACCAATAAAGTTACCAATAGCGTATGTACCTGGTTCAGTAATTCTAATATTTTGTTGCATAGTAGGAAGAGAGAAATAACCTTCCATTTTACGAGCATAAAGTCTTGGTAAAGCAATTGGATCAACATCCATACTACCACCAGAGGATGAAGTTTTATATTGTTGACCATCGGTTAATTCATAAGCGAAATGAATTACTTGCTTTTTATGATTTGGATTTGATGGTTGTGGATCATCAATAGTTTCAACATAAGCACCGTGAGCAGATGGTTGAAGTACAGGATTAGCATTAATTTCATTTTGAATTTCTTGTGGAGTTGGTTGTTCTGGATCATTGTAAGTTGGAGATGAAATATCACCAACATTAAGATTAGTGCTGAGACAATTAACAAATTGATTACGTAAAATAACCAAGTCTTGTCGAAGATTTGGATCATTTTGATATTTAATTCCGGATTCGGTAGTGAAATTAAAATCTTCTGGATAAATTGAATTGGTTGAATTATGTCCATCTTTATAAGTGGTATGAACATGATTTAAAGTTAATGGAGAAGATTGTGACCAACGTTCAGCTAAATGTACATCTCTAACATCAATAACAGCCAAATCCACCCATTTAGCATTAGGATCAGGAAGTGTAGTTAAAGTGTTTTGTACCCAATTGATTTGACCAACTTTTGGCCATTCAATAACACCATTTAAAGAGAGACCAGTGTTTGGGTCAGTATCTGTTCTATCTTGAGCATCTTTAATAGCCTTATCGGTTAAACCAACAGCTAAACGGTTATCAGGTATTGGATCATCATCAGAAACTTGTACACTGAATGAATTCCATCCAGTTTTGCCTTGTGGTACTTGGAAATCACCATTAGATCTGATGATATTGTTATCATTTGGAGCAACATCAGCATTATTAACAGTAGTACCACCACCACCTGATTGTGGAACAGCAACAGTAACAGAACTGTAACCGTTAAATCCATCCGAGGTAGCATAATAAGTACCATTAGATTCAATAGCAGTTGGTTTTGGAGCAACGATCAAGTTTTGACCTTGTTCAGTAGTACTTGAAATAACTCTAGCTTTTCTTAAACCACGGTAAGTGCAAACAATTTCAGTTTCAACATTGAAATGAATTCTATTTGGTGTTTGGGTAAATTCAGCTTGAGAAACAGCTGGGAAAACACCAATAAGAAGTGTTGGTTTAAATTTAATAGCGGGATCTTCTAATAAATAACATGGATTTTCTTTACTAGCAGCAGAGAATTTTAATAAAGCATTACTTGTGCTAGCAGTAGAACTAATTTCAGCAGCATATTGATCACCACTGTTAAATTGAATACCTTTAAAGCAACCATTTTCATCATCATAACCAACAAACCATTGTTTAAGTAAAGAAGTACTTAACCATTGACCTTTTTCACCCATAGTTTTTGGATTTAACCAACGAGTGATAGAGGTATTAGTATTTGGATTAACAGTACGTGATTCAGCACTACTATAAGTGGTAATATCTTCACCAATAGTACAATAAATGGCATTATTTTCTGGACGTGATTTATCATAATAACCATGAAGTTGGTTAGTATTTAAACCAGTACGATCCCAAGCAGTATAAACCGTCAAATTACGATAATTTCCATTAGTATTAATTGTAAAAGAAGTAGGTAATAATTTAACTTTGATTTTATCAATTTTAAATTCATCATACATATTAGCATAATTATTGAAAAATTCATTTCTTCTTAATAATTCATAAATACTTAATGGGTAAACACCCACAGTTCTTGTATCTCCAGTAGCTAAACCTGGTAATTGAGTCCCAGTTTTCATAAAAGTAGATATTTTAGAAGGGACATTTAAAGTAAAAGTAGCATTATCCGCTTGTTGTCTGGCAGCTCTCATGTTGCCAAAAGCTCTCCTGCTAGATCTACTACCAAAGCCTCTTCTACCATATCTTCTACGGTAAAATCTTCTACGATTACGATAAAATCTTCCACTCATTTTTTTAAACTCAACTAAACTTAACCTATATTTTTTATTTTTATTATTATTATTAGTAATCTAATATCTAATCTAATCTTTTAAAAAATTATATGATTATTTATAAATTAATTTAAAAAATTAATTATAAAGAGGTGACCATCACGTGAGTTTATACTTTATTTATACTTTTTTAATAAAATAGAGTTGGTCATATGATTTAATTTAATAAATTAATTAAACATTATGGCGAAAAATTAGCCGAAGAAATTAT
>JAZOLP010000122.1:0-15876 GCA_045653225.1 Bacilli bacterium | reverse complement strand
GATGGTGGTGTACTTGGTGCAAACTCTCCAGAATCTTATATTCAAGGTGAAGAAACTCAATTAGTTAACCCAACAAAAGAAGGTTACACATTCTTAGGTTGGTCAACAGTTGAAGGTTCAACAACTTATATTACTAAGATTTCAACATCTTTAAAAGCTGATGTTAAATTATATGCAAATTGGGAAAAAATTCCTGTATATTCAAATATCGTTTATGAATTAAATGGTGGTTCTAACCCTGAAAATGCAGAAGATCAATATGAAGAAGGTGTTGGTTATACTCTTCCTACTCCTACAAAAGAAGGTTATAAATTCTTAGGTTGGACAAAAGAAGCTGAATCTACAACTTATATTACTTCTATTGATGCATCATCAACTGGTGAAATTAAAGTTTATGCTCAATGGGAATTATTAATTGTTAAATACGCTATTTCTTATGAACTTAATGGTGGTGTTCAAGGTGAAAATGCACCTAGTGAATTTGAAGAAGGTGTTGCTGTTACTTTACCTACTCCTACAAAAGAAGGTAATAAATTCTTAGGTTGGACAAAAGAAGCAGAATCTACTACATATATTACAACTGTTGGTGAAACTGAAAAAGAAGATGTTAAAGTTTATGCTCAATGGTTAGAAGTTGTTGAAGGTGCTGTATATGTTGGTGCTGGATTAGATTATGCTACTTTAGATGAAGCTATTACTGGTGCTCCTGAAGGATCTAAGATTATTCTTGCTGCTGGTGAATATACTTTAAGTGTAGTTATTTCAAAGAGTCTTGAAATCGTTGGTCCAAATGCTGATAAAGCTGTTTCAGAATTTGATTCAAGTGAAGCGTTAATTAACGTTTCAAAAGATGTTAGTGGAAACGTTGCTGCTAAGAAAGTTGTATTTAATGGTGTTCACTTAAAAGGTATTGGTGGTGGAAGCTCAACTGCTGGTGTTTACTTCCAAGACGGTGGTTCTGTTGAAGAATTAACATTTATAAGTTGTACTATTTCTGATATGAATACATTTATTAAATTTGTAGGTGGAAGTTCAAGTGCAGTATTAACAATTGAAAATTCACATATTTATTCAATTGGTCAATTTGCTTTATGGACAACAACTGGTATTAAACAAACAATCTTATTAAGCAATAAAGTTGAAGGTTTAGGAAGTGGTGTCGTTGCTAACACTGCAGCTGCTTTATTTAGAGTAAGAGGAGGTTCTTTAGAAGCTTATAATAACTACTTTGTAGGAACTACTTCAAATGCTCCTGGTTACTTTGAAAGTATCGCTGAAACATCATATGTTAAATATAATACATTCGAAAATGTTACTAAGTTTGTTCATCCAACTGCTGCTAATAAATTAGTATTTGATGAAAACTTATACTTAGATTCTAAAGGTAAACCATTAACAGCTGTTCCTGCTGAATTATCTTCTATTGCAACTGTTACAGTTGACGTAACTCTTGCTACAAGTGAAGCTGATAGAGCATCTCGTTATATGGCAATTCTTGCTGACAAATATCCTGATCAATATTTCAAAGTAACATTTGATGTAGATGGTGGTGAATTTATTTCGTCTTATCCATTTGCTTATGATAAAGATTTAGGTATTGAAAGTTTACCTATCGTTGAAAAAGAAGGTTATTTATTTAGTGGTTGGTTCTTAAATGGTGAAAAGGTTGAATCTGTTCCAGCTGGCACAACTGGTGCTTTAACATTTGTTGCTAAATGGAGAGAACCTTATTTAATCGTTGATGGTACTACTGAAGAAGGCCACTATGAAACATTATCTGCTGCACTTGCTGCTGCTCAAGATGGTGATATTATTAAACTTGTTGCAGGTGAATATAGTGAAGCTGTAACAATTAAAACTCCAAACCTTACAATTCAAGGTCCAAATGCTGGTGTTGCAGGTCATGCAACTAACCGTGCTGCTGAAGCTGTTATTAAATCAGTTATTACTGTTAATGCTGCTGCTAAAAACCTTGTAATCGATGGTTTAAAATTTACAGGTGCTGCTCAAGTAACTGGTAAATCTGGTGATTATTCAGGATTTATATTCCAAAATAACTTAGTTGTTGATTCAACTTTAACTGCTGCTGAATATAAACCTACAACTAACTATGTTGATTCAGGTTTCATTCAATTTGCTTATAGTGCTGTTAATAGTGCAACTAACTTTGCATTCAACAACAATAAATTTGAAAATGTTGCTGCTGAAAATATTCATGTTGGTAGAAACTATAACTTAACAGTAGATAATAATGAATTCTATAACTATACTCGTGACTGTATCAGAATTGATGGTGGTTACGTTTATGGCGTATTATCATTTACAAATAATAAATTTGAAAACCCTTCTGTTGGTACTGGTCAAAATGCTGTTTACTTCAAGAGTTATAGTGGTAAAGCTAGTACTTCTACAGTAATTATCTTCAAAGGTAATGAATTTATTAAATGTGGTGGTATGATGACTAATACTGCAAACAATGGTACAATTGGTGCATGGAGTTATCAAGAACACGGTGGTGTTATTACTATTGAAGAAAATATCTTTGATCATTGTTATAATGGTATTTACTTTAGAAATAATGGTCAAGCTAACTCTGATGGTCCTTGGTCATGTGATATTAAGAACAATATCTTCTTAGGTTTACCAACTGAATTCTATTATCAATCATACAATGGTACAGGCGACTCTGAAAGTACTAACCCTCATATGACAGTATTTGCGGAAAACTATTATGAAGATAATAATGGTCAAGTTATTACTGACTTATCTACTACTTCTAAATACTTTAAACATTGTAAGACTTCTGGTTCTGCACTTGCTGCTAAACCTACAATCAATGAAGCTGAAGCTGTAAAATTCTATAAAGTTACATACGTATTAGATGGTGGTGCTTATAATGCTGATAACTTAGTTATGGCTGGTTCAGAATTAGTACTTGGTACTCCAGTTCGTGATGGATGGACATTTATTGGATGGACATTTAAACCTGGTGATACTGAATATGTAGAAGTTATTTCTGAAAACAATACTGAAAATATTACTCTTTATGCTAATTGGCAAAAAATTAGTGCATTTGTTGTTGAATATGATTTAGATGGTGGTGTTTCAGGTGAATCTTACTTAAAATTAGGTACTGCAGCTGCAACACTTACAGTTAATAACTACAACTATAATGAAGGTGCATATTGGACTGGTACTAACTATGCAAGTTATGTATTCTTAGGTACAACTTCTTGTGACCCAGGTGCTACATTCTCTGATAGAATTTACATCGGTAAAGATGAAGTAAGTGGTTTATATGTTGTTAAAAATATTATTCAATCAGGTCCTTCATCATGGGCTGCTGGTGCTGAATATGTATTAACTATTTCTAACTCACATAATAATAAAGCTCAATTACATTCAATCGTAACTACATCTATTAAAGTTGGTCAAGTTGTTGCATTTAGCCGTAATCCAATTGATATGGATAATACAACTCCAGGTGAAGTTAAATTCTATGATGCTGCTCCAACTGAAAGTAAAATTACTATTGATGTAACTACTAATGATAAATTAATTACACCATTCAAACTTGGTTATGAATTTGATGGTTGGTATGATGCTTTAGGTAACAAATATGAAACAGTATTTGACTTAAAAGCTGATGTTGCATTAAAAGCTAAATGGAATGAATTAACTCCAGTTACTGGTATGCAAGTAGATGCAATGGTTGAAGAAATGCTAACAGGTGATACATTCCAAATCGTTGCGAAAGTTCTTCCAACTGATGCATACTTCCAAGATGTATTATTTGAAACTAGTGATCCGGATATTGTTAGTGTTAATAAAAATGGTTTAATGACTGCTAATAATGCAGGTACATGTACAATTACTATTAAAGATTACGTTGGTTATGCAATCAAAACTTATACAGTAACAGTATATTCACTTCCATCAATTGAAGTTGATTTCGAAGACGAATTTGATGGTGTATTAAATGTTGATGAACAAATTCAAATTCATGCTCATGCACTTGGTAAAGATACTAGTGATGCAGTTATGTCTTTTGCTACAAGTGATAATTCAATTGCAACTGTAGATGCTGATGGTTATGTTAAAGCAGTTAAAGAAGGTACTGTTACAATTACAGTTTCTGATAATACTGGCTCTAACTTCGAAGTTAAGATTCAATTAATCGTTGCAAATCTTTCTGAAGAAACTAAAGTTGATGAAGTTATTAAATTAATCACTGAATATAACTTTGCTATTGTTGATGCAGGTAATGTTTGCTTATATAACGATGGTACACAAAGATATTATGATTCAATGTATGGTAGTGTTAACTATTTCTTATTTACTCCATATGTTGTAAACGAACAATATTATGCTAACTCTGATGCAATTACAGGTACTTCTAACCATAAAGAACGTCGTGCAGAAGATACTATCGAATTTGTTACAGTTCATGACACTGCAACTTTAACTGGTACAGTTCATTCAATTGGTTCTTCAATGTCAACTGGTGGTACTTCAATTCACTATACAACAGGTAACTATGAAATTCTTGGTGTAGTTCGTGAAAAATATCGTGCTTACCATGCTGGTGATGGTACAGGTTACTCATTCTCTTGGTTAACTACTGGTGTTAAAGTTGGTGAAAATGCTCCTGAATTTGATATGGTTAAAGATGGTTCTTCTTGGTATTTAACAATTGATGGTCAAAGAACAAATATTGTACTTCCTATTTCTAATGGTACTAAGACTATTGCAAATCCTTCTAAAGCTCATTTCACAACTTTAGGTCCTTCTTATAAGATTGTTGATGGTTATTATTATGTTGCTCCATTTAGAGTAGACTTCTCTCAAGTAGCTGCTGGTTCAATTGGTAACCAAGGTGGTAATAATAACTCGATTGGTATTGAAATGTGTGTTAACGTATCTGGTGATGTTTATGATACATGGCAAAGAACAGGTCAATTAGTTGCTGATATTTGTATTAGAAATGGTTTAGGTCTAGATAGAGTTAAAGAACATAATACATGGAGTGGTAAAAACTGTCCTCAATCTATTAGAGCTGGTCAATATTGGGATGAATTCATGAAGATGGTTGAAGTAAACTATATTATCATGAAAGATTATGCTGATGCTGAAATTACAATGAAATCTAATAACCCTGATATCGTAGATAATACAGGTCGTGTTTATAATCCTCCTAAGACTACTACAACTGTTTCTTATGATGTTACAGTTACTATTAGTGGTGTATCTAAGACAATTACTCTTTATAGTGTAATTCCTGGTACAACATCTTGGACTCAATGGGATGGTTCTTATTCAGCAAAATTAATTTGGAATGAAGGTAACTTTGGTAAAATTTACTAAAATCTAAATAAAAAAATTGGTTAGTAGATATATATCTACTAACCTTTTTTAATTTTATAATTTTGAAATAAATGCTTTATAAGCAAGATATGCTTCATAAACATCAGCTTTAGAAACTACTTCCATTGGAGCATGCATATTAAGTACTGCAATACCTGCATCAATAACATTCATATTATAATTACCTAAGATATAAGCAATAGTACCACCGCCACCTTGGTCTACACGGCCAAGTTCAGCTGTTTGGTAATTAATATTTTCTTCATCCATAACTTTTCTAATTTCTGCCATATATTCAGGCATAGCATCATTACATCCACTCTTACCACGTGAACCTGTATATTTGTTATAACAAATACCATTACCTAAATAAGCAGCATTTTTAGGATCATTTACTCCTGCATATAATGGATCAAATCCAGCAGAAACATCACTTGATAACATTTTTGTATTTTCCATTGCGTGACGTACTTTTAATTCAGAATAAGAAGTTGTTAAATTAATTAATTCAGCAACTGTGTTTTCAAAGAATTTAGAATGAGCACCTGTTGCTCCAATTGAACCTACTTCCTCTTTATCAACTAAAATAGCACAAGTAGTGTATTCACATTGACCTGCATCTAAAACAGCTCTTAAAGATGTATAAGCACATACTCTATCATCATGACCATATCCTGCTACCATACTTCTATCAAGACCATAATCTCTTGCTGGGCCTGCAGGTACGATTTCAAGTTCTGCACTAATGAAATCTTCTTCATCGAAATCATATTTTTCTTTTAAAAGTTTTAATACATTAGCTTTAACAGCTTCTTTATCTTCACCTTCCAGTGGCATATTTCCCATAGTTAAATCTAAATCTTCACCTTCAATAACTCTGCCAGCTGTTTTTTGAAGTTGATCAGCCGATAAATGAATTAGTAAATCACTAATACCTAAAACCGGATCACTTGCATCTTCACCGATACAAACATTAACAACAGTTCCATCTTTTTTACAAACTACACCGTGTAAAGCAAGAGGGATAGTAACCCATTGATATTTTTTAATACCACCATAATAATGAGCATCTAATAATGCGAAACCATTTTTTTCATAAAGTGGGTTTTGTTTAATGTCAATTCTTGGAGAATCAATATGAGCACCAAGAACTCTTAATCCCTTTTCGATAGGTTGATTACCGATTACAAAACAAGCAATGTTTTTACCTTTATTTGTAACATATACTTTATCACCAGGATTTAATTTATCAAAACTAGAAAGTGGTTTGAAACCATATCCTTCAGATATTTTAACAGCTTCATCTACACATTTACGTTCTGTTTTACCTTTTGTAATGTAGTCTTTATATTCTTCATTAAATTTAAATACTAATTCTTTATCTAATGAAGAATATTTTTTCCATGCATTTTTAGCATACATAATTAGCACCTCCAATAAAATTCTATTATTAGTATAACATATATTTTAAAAAACATTAATATTTTAGATAATATAGAAAAAAGATGAACAATTTTGTTCATCTTTAAATAACAAGTTTAAGAATTTTTAAAAGCTTCAACTATTAATTTTACACAAGTATCTTCTGTTAAAACACCGCTATCTAAAATTAAATGATAGTTTTTAGCATCTCCCCATGTTTGACCAGTATAAAAATAATAATGTTTAGATCTTTCTTTATCTCTTTTTGCTAATATATTTTTAGCTTCTTTATTTGTTAAATCATGTTTTTCTTTTGAAATTTGTACTTTATATTCCATAGATGCTTTAATAAATACGTTTAATACATCATCACGTTTTCTTAAAATATAATCAGCACCACGACCAACAATAACACAAGAGGAATTTTCAGCAAGATTATTAATAATATCTACTTGTGTAGCATTTATTTGATCTTGTAATAATGGAGAAGAATAAGGAAATTTTATTTCGCCAAATCCATAATACGATTGATATAATGAACCAGTAATTAATTCACCAACTTTTTCGGCATATTCTTTTGAAACCATACATTTGTCTGCGACCATTGAAATAATTTCTTTATCATAACATGGAATGCCTAAAGCTAAAGCAACTTTTAATGCGATAGTATGTCCTCCACTACCACATTCACGCCCAATTGTAATTATTTTTTTCATGTTAAAATCCTCCTTATATATATATTTTATAATAAGTAAAATTTAATTTCAAGTACTTTTAGAAAAAAAATCAAAATGATTTACTAAACATAAAAAAAATAGTATAATATTAATATGAGAATGAGTCTCAATTTCAAATTGGAGTATAATATGGAAGTTAAAGTATACAATACAAGACAAAAAGTAATCATTTTAGAAATGTTAAAAAATAATAAAAATAAACATTTAACAGCTGATGATATGTTATTTATTTTAAATGCACAAAAAGTAAGTGTATCTAGAGCTACATTATATCGTTATTTAGATGTTTTAGTATCTACTGGTGATGTAAAAAAATATATATTATCTGAAAGTGATAAGGCATGTTATCAATATGTTGATTCATCTGATGATTGTAAAGAACACTTCCATTTAATGTGTATTGAGTGTGGAACATTACAACATTTAGAATGCCCACATATCAATGAGATAATTGGTCATGTTGAAAAAAATCATAAATTTAAAGTAGATCCAGGCCGTGTAGTATTTTATGGTCTTTGTGAAGAATGTATGAAAAATAAACCGGAGGAATAAAATGAGCGAAATATTACATATTGTATTACATTCATTAGAAGAAAGCTTAAAAGTTTTTGTTGTTGCATTAGTTTTATATTTTATCATTAGTTTTCTAGAAGAGAAAATTGCTAAAGGTTTAGGAAAGAAAAATAGATTTAGTCCAATTATTGCATCAGCTCTTGGTTTAATTCCACAATGTGGTTTTAGTGTAGTAGCATCAGATTTATATGTTAAAAGACATATTACAATGGGAACATTGATTGCTTTATTTTTAGCTTGTAGTGATGAAGCCATTCCTATTTTATTATCAAGTGCTAATAAAGAAAATATTATTTCTATATTATTCATTTTAGTTTTAAAATTTGTTATTGGTTTTATAACAGGATATATTGTAGATATGTTTTTAACTAAACATAAGCATGAAGTTCATCATCATTTAGAACATTGTCACAAAAGTTTTGAAGAAGATGTTCATATTGGTTGTTGTAGCCATCCAATTGAAGGTGGGGATGAACATTCAAAATTATATAAACATTTATGGCATCCACTAATTCATTCTTTAAAAATATTTGCTTATGTTCTTGGTATAACTTTAGTTTTTAATACAGCTATTCATTTCGTAGGTGAAGAAAATATTTCTTTATTTTTACAAGCTAATAAATATTTAGCTCCTCTATATTCTGCTATTATCGGTACTATTCCAAACTGTGCTGCAAGTGTTGCTATAACTAATGTATATTTATTAGGTGGATTAAGTTTTGGTGCATGTGTTTCTGGTTTATGTATGAATGCGGGCCTTGGGTTAGTATTTTTATTTAAACAAAAAACAAATTTAAAGGAAAGCTTTACTATATTAGGTATTATGTTTGGAGTTAGTTTATTTGTTGGATATTTACTTTGTATTATTTTAGGATTTTAAAAAAGCAGTTCAAGAAATTGAACTGCTATTTTATATATATAAATTTATGTCCTCGTTTTATTAATCCATCGTTTTCCATATTTGTTAATTCTCTTGAAATAGAAGGCCTAGGAATTGATAAGGTATTTGCTAGAAGAGTTATAGAATCAATATAAACAATTCTGTCTTTACTTCGAGTAATTAAATAATACATTATTCTGTCTCTAATGTTTTTATGAGCAAGTAGTTTAGCTTGTTGTTTAATAGTAATTGCTTCTTCACAAATTATTTTCATATATCCTTCTAAAAAACTTTTATTTATCGATAACAACTTTAATAAGTTATCTTTTGAGATATATGCGATTTTTGATTTTTTAGAGGTTATTCCAGTCCCTAAATATTTATCTTGTTTAGAAAATAATAAATATTGACCAAAACAATTATTTTCTCTTATAACTGTAATTGTTTCTTCTTTGATGTTATATGTAAAGGTCTTTATTAAAATTTCTCCTTCTAATACAATACCAATACCATAACACTTAGCACCTTCATTAAACACTACTTGATTTGAATCAAAATGTTTATATCTAATATAATCTTTAGTTTCTTGTTCTGTTAATAAATTAATAATATTCATAAAAAACTCCTAAAGTGTAACATTTGTTACAACATATTTATTTTAACAAATGTATAATATAATTGCAAATAATTAGTAATAATAAATATATAAAGGAGATTTTGTTATGAGAAAATTAGTTTTAAGTTTTATTACTTTAATAGTTTTATTAGTTATGTCAAGTTGTACAATTAAAATTGTTAATGAAGAAGAAATTTCATTAATAATGCCAACTGGTACACCAGCGTTAGCTCTTGCTGAATTTGCAATGAATAACGAAAATGTTAAACATGAAGTTGTTGCAGGAAGTGATCCTTTAGTAGCAGCATTTACTTCTAAAAGTCATGATATTATTGTAGCTCCAGTTAATTTAGGTGCTAAAATGTATACTGTTAATCAAGAATATGTTTTATATAAAACTTTTGTTTGGGGTAATTTATATTTAGCAAGTAAAAACCCATTAAATTCATTTAAAGATTTAGATGGTAAAACTGTTGTTGCATTTGGTAAGAATTCGACTCCTGATATTGTAATGCAAGCATTATTACAACATCATAATGACATTAATGTAACAATTGAATACGTTTCTGATGTATCAGAAGCTAATACACTTTTAGCTGGAGGAAAAGCTGAAATTATTGTTACTGCTGAACCTTCAATTTCTAAATTAAAATCTAAATTAAATTTATCTATCATTGATTTACAAGAAGAATGGGCAAACATGACTGGTAATGAGTCTTATCCACAAGCCGGTATATTTGTAAGAAAAAGCATTACTGAAAAAAATTATATTAAAAATGCTTTAAATAAAATGCAAGAAGCTGTTCAAAATGCAAATGAAAATCCTGACGTTTGTGCAAGTTATGCAGTACAACTTCATTCATCATTTGAAACATTAGGTAAAGAAGTTTTAATAAGTGCTATTCCAAACTGTCACTATCAGATTTTAGAAAGTGATAAAGAAGCTGTTAATTACTACTTACAAATAATGATGGATTTAGGCTTTGATAAACAAATGGGAGGTAGCCTTCCAGATGATGAATTCTACTATTAAAAAATATTTTTTTGGATGTTCATCACTTATAATTATATTTATACTTTGGCAAATCGTTTCAATTGTTCAAAACAATGATTATGTTTTTCCTAGCATTTTTGAAATATTTAAAAATATAGGGAAAATATTATCAACACCTAAAAGCCTTGAAGTACTAGGAGTATCTTTATTAAATGTATTAATAGTAATTATTCTTGCGTTTTTTGTATCTTTAATCATTTCATTCATATATATTGTTTTACCACATTCATTATATTTCTTTAAACCAATTATTAATATTCTAAAAGCAGCGCCGTTTGCTATAATATCAATATATATATTATATGCATTTTATGAATATAAAGAAATAGCTCCAAGTATTGTAGCATTCCTTGTAGTATTTCCTTTAATGATTGAAGGTATACTTGGCGCAATTAATACTATTGATAAAACAATTATTGATGATTTAAAAATGTTAGAAATTAATACTTTTAAGAAATTTATATATATTTATATACCTTTATGTATACCTTATATCGTAACAACATTTTTACAATCATTTGGCTTAGGTCTTAAAGTTATGATTATGAGTGAATATATGAATCAAGTTGATAACACAATTGGTGGGACACTTGTAAATTTAAAAGGAAACTTAGAAGGCTATGCTCCACTACTTGCTTGGTTAATTATAATAATTGTAATTGTAGCAATTGGAGATTTATTAGTTCAATTAATAAGTAGACGTTCAAATTTAATAAAAAAATAAAAAATATCTCATTTAAAAAATGAGATATTTTTATTTTTTTTCTATTCAAGAATACCAGGAAGAATAGAAGATAATGTAATAGTCTTAGTTGTAGAACCTGTTGTATAAGTAACAGTATAAGTTACACATTCAGGATAATCAGGTAATTCTTTAACTCGACCATTATCTTTTAGGTATGAACTTTCAGTTGCAAATGATAATTTATAATCAGCATAGTTTTGATATAATTCCATTTCTTGTCTTGTTAGTTCTACGAATTCTTTCCAAATTTCAAGATTATTTTCTAACATTGGTTGAGGACACCATTTTCCTGAGAAGAAGTGGTGACCTACAAGGCGGTTAAGTGGTAAGTTATATTTAAGAAGAAGTTTTGCACATAGTTGAGCAGTATATTGCCATGTTAACCATAAGTCAGAGCCTTCTCTTACAGATGTTTCCATACTGATTGAGTTATTATTACCACCAGTTGATGAAATATATTGGTATGAAGAATTGAAATAATGACCACCTAAGTACCAAGTATTTCCAACTAATTTAACACCTAAGCCCATTCCATTAAGTTTAGAACTTGATGTAGTGTTTTTGATAGTTGTTTTAACACCTTTGATATAGAAGTAACCATCACTTCCAAGTGTTACATCTGTTGGATAAATATCAGTACCGATTTGTGCTGTTGTAACACCACTGTCTGTCCAAGTCATTGTTTTACTTGATCCAGCATGCCATGCACCATAAGCTTCAGTTTGACAAGCCCAGATACCATCGTTACCTGTTGAGTAATGCCATGAAGCTTGTGTACCACTTGTATTACATGATTTGTTGTAAGAAGCAAGGTTTTTACCACCATTGTACATTGCAGAAGCTGAATAAGGCATATCAGCAGCGTAGTGAACTGTAATAAATTCAACACCACCTGAACTAAATGAAGTTTTATTGCTAGGGTTTTCTAAGTAGTAGTCTGTATGAACTACATAATCTTCAAATAATAATTTAGATACACTTCCAACGATGTCAGAATAATAAGCGCCATCAGAACCAATCTTAATACCGATTAGTAAATTATTTTCAGTATAAACTTCTTTATTATTACTTTCTAGTAATAATTTTAAAATTCCAGTAGGAGCAGAATCTAATACTGTAATATAGAATGTAAATGATACTTTACTATTTGTTGAATCAGTAACAACAATTTCAGCTAAACCTTCATTTAAAGCAGAAACTGTACCATCAGCATCAACAGTTGCGATAGATGGAGTTTTAGATGTCCAAACTAAATTTCCATTACTTCCAATTAGTGTAGCGTTAAGTTCCATTGATTCACCTTTTACTAAATATGAATTATCAGCAAATTCACCATCAATATATGGATCAACATAAACTTCAATTTCAATTTCCATATTTAATTCTTGGTTACCTAAAACTGTAATTAATACTTTTGCAGTACCAACAGACACAGCTTCGATTAAACCTTTTTCACTAACTGTAAGTACGCTTGTATCACTTGATGCGAATTTAACAGTTTTCATAGTTGCGTTATCAGGAGTAATTACCCATCTTAATTGATGAGTAGAGAATTTTAATAATTTATCAATTTGATTAGTAACTTCGAATGATTCAACAGGAACTGATTCACTCCATTTAGCAGTTAAAACAAGATTACCTTGAGTACTTGGAGTAATTTTTTCAACTTTATTTCCGTTTTGATCATACCATCCAAGGAATGTACGTCCATCATCAATAACAAGTTCAACTAAATCAAAACTGTCACCTAGTTTATATTCAGTAATTAAAGGAATTTTAATTTGAGTAGCTTGAATTAATGCTTGGTTCATAGAATCTTTCCAAGTAGTTGGAGATGAATTACTTAACCATTGACCTAGTCTTAAAATACCAACATAACTATTCCAAGCTTCTTGAGCACCATTAGCTGCAGTTACTTGAGCATCGAACACTGTAAACCATGCATTCCATTCTTCAAAGTTTTCAGGAGCATTTACAAAGTATCCAGCATCAATAGTATCTTTACCACTTTGTTTATAGAATTTATAAGTGTTTTGGTTTTTATTGTTTACCCAGTCACTTGTGACTTTAGTTTTAAAAGTTTCGTAATCATCACTTGGTTTTAACCAATTATAATAAGAAGTTAGAACATACTCAATAGTTTCTTGTAAACTATTAGGTGTTCTTGTTGGAAGTTTACCATCAGTGTAGTTATAAGTAATTGAATAAATAGTATCTTCGCCTTCAATCCATTGAGCATATAATGTAATATTACCATGAGTTGTTGAAGAAATCTTAGTAATGATATTAGTTCCTTCTTCATCTGTAGACCAACCAACAAAAGTGTAACCACTTAATGTTGGTTTAGGTAATGTAGTAGTATTACCTTGTGTATATGATGTAGGAGCATTAGATGCGTTTGTTCCACCATTTAATTCATAAGAGATTGTGAATGTTGGAGCAGGAGCATTTAAATTGTACCAATAAGCATATAAAGTACAGCCAGCTTTAACACTTGTAATTTTTTCACCAGTAAATTCTGGATTGTCATACCATCCAAGGAACATGTGACCTTCTTTAACTGGAGCAGAAAGTTGAATTTCTGTACCTACAACACCTTCGGAAACATAAGCACCAGGAGCAGGAATTTCAGCACGAAGTGCATTAAATTCAGCATAATTTTCTTTACTACTAGCTAATAGTCCTTGTGTACCATAGAAGTAACCATCTAAAACGAAGCCAGCACCAGCTTTAAACGTTTTGTCAGTTACAGGAACAGTAGTGTATCTGTAAAGAGTCATTTGAATCATGTGTTTAGTAACATTTGCGTATTTTTCTTTGTAAGGACTTGTACCTAAGAAACCACCAACAGCTTCATAACCATTAACGCTATCAAAGAATAATTCACTATAACCATCAGCAGCACCAGTTTTAACTGTAGAAGTTGTATTATATAATGCTACAGGGTCACCGTTATTTTTACTAAAGTCAGCCCAATTGTTAACTTGGATCTTTGTAGAAACTTTACTTGAGTTAAGTAGATTATTTTCAAATAAATATGTATAGAAATCAGCCATGAAGACTTCTGGTAAGTTAGAAACAGCATCAATACCATTTGCAGGAGAACTTACAGTAGCAGTTGTCCATGACCAAGAACCACCATTTAATTCATAAGTTACAGTAAATGGATCACCAACTACTGGAACTTCAACTTCTTCCCAGTTTGCATAGAATTTAACATCACCAGTAGAAGTTGCAGAAATTGCTTTAACATATGTTGTAGAACCTTCAGTTGTTGACCAACCTAGGAATTTGAAACCTTCTTGAGTTGGAACAGGAAGAGTTAATTCTTTACCTTCTTCATATTGAGTAGCAGCGCCAGTTGGTAATGTACCACCATTTAATTCATATGAAATATTTGAATAAACAGGTAATTTTTCCCAGTTTGCATAAACTGTTACTTCACCTTTAGTTGAAGTTGGAAGAGTTTTGATATATGAAGTAGAGTTAGCTTGTTTAGACCAACCTAAGAATTCATAACCATCTTTTGTAGGAACAGGAAGAGTAAATGATTTACCTTCTTCATATTGAGTAGCAGCACCAGTTGGTAGTGAACCACCATTTAATTCATATTTAATATTTGAATAAACTGGAATTTTTTCCCAATTAGCATATAATACTAAATCATTTTCTTCAGTAGTTGAAACTGATGTAATATAATTAGTAGAGTTTTTAGTTAAACTCCAACCTAAGAATGTATAACCAGTTTTAGTTGGAACAGGTAAATCACATCCAACACCAACAACATAAGATGTTGGAGCATCGCTTGTATTAGTACCACCATTTAGTTGATAACTAATAGATTTAACAACAGCTTCTTTTTCCCATTTTGCATGTAAATTTAAATCACCAGTTGTTCCTTCAACAACGCTTGTGATTGGATCACAACTATAATCATAACAAGTATACCATCCAGCAAATAAGTAACCTTCTTTAGTAGGATTAATTAATGTTAATGGTAAATTGTTAATATTATATTTACTTGGAGCATCTTCAGATAAAACACCACCATATAGATTATAAGTAATAGTATATTCAATATTTAATACTGTAATAGTGTGTTTATATTCTTTAGTAGCTTTTCCTAAAGTAAATGTTGAAATTAAAGTAAATTCACCTGCGGAAACAGCAGTAACTTTATTTCCTGAAACAGTTGCAACAGCTGTATTAGAACTTTTGAATTCTACTGTTACATTTTTTTGTTCAGAATATTCTACGTCAAATGTATCATTAACATACATTTGTTCAGGAATATTTGTAAAAGTTACTTCTTGAATTTCTTTCTTACAAGATGTAATTAATAATGTTGCACCTAGTAAGAAAACAAATAAAAATTTTGTAAATTTTTTCATTTATATCATCTCCTTTTACTATTATAAGATAACACAAAATAAAATTTTTTGCAAACGTTTTCCGTTTATTAAATAATAAAGTTAAAAAGATAAT
>JAZOLP010000121.1:0-2813 GCA_045653225.1 Bacilli bacterium | reverse complement strand
ATACCTTTAGTAATTCCGTATGCATCTACACCAGCAGCATCACAAATTGCTTTTGCTTCTTCGATGTCTTTGATACCATTTTCGTTTAAACATTTATTGATTTGATCAATTCTTCTTTCATAACTTTCAAATAATGCCATTATAGTATCCTCCTATTCTTCACGTGGGTCAATGTATTTTACAGCGTCTGCAAATCTACCATAAGAACCCATTGATTTTTTAATTGCTTCATCAGCATTGATACCTTTCTTTAAGAAATCAGTAAATTTACCTAAAGATAAGTATTCATAACCGATAATTTCGTTATTTGCATCAAGTGCAAGTCTTGTAATATATCCTTCAGCAAGTTCAAGATATCTAGGACCTTTAGCAAGTGTTGAATAAGCAGTACCAACTTGGCTTCTTAAACCTTTACCTAAATCTTCTAGACCAGCACCAATGTGTAAGCCACCTTCAGAGAATGCTGATTGGCTACGACCATAAACGATTTGTAAGAATAATTCACGCATTGCAGTATTGATAGCATCACAAACTAAGTCTGTATTTAATGCTTCTAATACAGTTTTTCCAACTAATGCTTCAGATGCCATAGCAGCTGAGTGAGTCATACCAGAACAACCAATAGTTTCAACTAATGCTTCTTGAATGATTCCGCCTTTAACGTTTAATGATAATTTACATGCACCTTGTTGAGGAGCACACCAACCTACACCATGAGTAAAACCGTTGATGTCTTCGATTTTACGAGAATATGTCCATTCACCTTCTTGAGGGATTGGAGCACAACCATGGCTAGCACCCACTTTAACAGGGCACATTGCTTTAACTTGACTTGTGTAATTCATGTTATCCATATTATTTAAATCCTTTCAATTTATTTCCTTTATTATTATACTACATTTTTTTATAAATTTCAAAAAATAAGTATTAAAGCCTATTTATAATTTTTAATCATGCTCTTACCAGACATTTCAACTGGTTTTTCAATACCAAGAAGTTCTAAAAGTGTAGGAGCAATATCACCTAAGTTACCTGTTTCATGAAGTTCTACATTTTCTTTTGTAATTAAGAATGGAACAGGAGCAGTTGTATGAGCTGAGAATGGATTACCATTTTCATCAAAGATACAATCAGCATTACCATGGTCAGCAGTTAAGATAACTGTACCACCAACTTTTTCAACAGCAGCACAAACTTTACCAACACATTCATCAACAACTTCAACCGCTTTAACAGCTGCATCATAAACAGTAGTATGACCAACCATGTCACAGTTAGCATAGTTAAGAATAATTGTATCGTATTTTTCTGATCCAATACCTTCTAATACTATTTCAGTAACTTCATATGCACTCATTTCTGGTTGTAAGTCATATGTTGCAACCTTAGGAGAAGCTACTAAAATTCTGTCAGCTCCAGGTAATTCTTTATCTACACCACCATCAAAGAAGAATGTAACGTGAGCATATTTTTCAGTTTCTGCAATTCTTAGTTGTTTTAAACCACTTGCAGCAATAACTTCACCATAGATATTATCTAATTTTTGAACACCAAATGCAACATCACCTTTGACTTTATCAGAATATAACATCATTTGAACAAAACATAAGTTCTTAAATTCAGTATAATCTTCTAAGTTACCTTTATCAGAAACTGCTTCTTTAGGATTAGTTAAAGCGATACTCATTTGAATAGCTCTATCTGGACGGAAGTTTGCAAAAATAACAGAGTCATTTTCTTTAATACGTGCATTTTCACAAACGATATAAGGTACAACAAATTCATCAATAACTTCAGCAGCGTATGATTCATCAATACCACCTAGTAAATCTTTAACAGGTGCTTTACCATAAACAAGTGCATCATAAGCAAGTTGAATACGGTTGTAGTTTTTATCTCTATCCATTGCATAATATCTTCCTGATACTACACCAAGTTCTACACCTGGAATACGTGCAGCATCAAGTTTAGCTAAATATTCTTTTGCTGATTGAGGTGGTACGTCACGTCCATCTAAGAATGAATGAACATATACGTTTTTAACACCAGCTTTTTTAGCTTCATTCATTAAATAGATAATATGATCGATGTGTGAATGAACACCACCATCACTCATAAGACCCATAATGTGTAAATCAGAATTATTATTAATAGCATGTTTAATTGCTTTATCAATAGCAGGCATAGAAAGTAGTGTGTTTTCACGACATGCAATATTTACTCTTGTTAAAGATTGGAATACAACACGTCCTGCACCAATATTCATATGACCTACTTCACTATTACCCATTTGACCATCAGGAAGACCTACTGCTTCACCAGACGCTTCAATTAAAGTATTAGGATATTTTTTAAATAGATTATCAAGGTTAGGTTTTTTAGCGTTTGCAATAGCATTTCCTTCTACTACATTTCTAATTCCATAACCATCCATAATCACAAGCATTGCTAATTTTTTTGTACTCATAAGTTATCTCCTTATTTTAATATTTTTATAACCTTATATATTATACCAAAAAACCCATAATATTTCAAGTTGATAGTATCAAAAAAAGAAAAAGGTATTAAATAAGTTTAGTTATTTAATACCTTAAATTTATTTTTATTATTCTATTCATCGATTTCTATAAAAATAGAATTGAGATATTCTAAACTTCTTACTGCATCATCCAAGCTTTGCTTTTTTGAAGTATACAATAAATTTAAATGCAACTTTTCGTATTTTTCTTTTACTTCATCAGTAAACTTTTCTTTCCAAGATATAAAATTATATGGTCCCATTGAATTATACTCAACACCAATATTTCTTTTCT
>JAZOLP010000120.1:0-7626 GCA_045653225.1 Bacilli bacterium | reverse complement strand
AAATTTAGATGTATTTTCTGAAGAACTATTTGAAAGATTAACTGATGTAAAAGAAAACGAAAATGATATTTTATTAAAAGATATTAAAACTGAGATATTAAGAGAAAGAATTGATAGAATTGATAAACTTAATAATATAAGAAAGAAATATCTGTCAGACTTTTATATTATAATCTATGGAAAAAATGAACTAGATTTAGATAGTACTACAATTAATGTTTCTAGTGAAATTAATAAGTGTGGAATAAGTACAAAAATACTAGAAAGAAAAGATGTTGCAATATTTTTAAAATACTCTTATTCAAGAAATTTTGATGAACGAGAAATTAAAGATATTAATGAAGATGAGTTAGTAGATTGGATTAAACCTAGTAATATAGAGTTTTTCTCTAATCACTATATTATTGATGGAATTGATGCAAGTTGTCTTGCAGTAAGTGATTTTCCATTAAGAGTTAAAAATGCTTGGGGTAGTGAATTATTTAATATTCCAAATACTAAAGCAGTATTACATTTTAAACCAGTAGAAAAATACAAAGCAATTAAAAGAATTGATAAATGTATTTCAGAGATGGAAACAAAAGAAATAATGAGTGAAAAAGCAAGTGAGGCTAATTCAGCTGAAACTCATAGAGAATCTATGAATAGCTTACTTGATAGTTTACAAACTGAGAATGAAACACTATTTGATGTTACTCTAACATTAACTGCTTATAATTATTTGAATGATCCAAATTATAAGAAGAATGTAAGACGTGCAATGTTACTTGGAAACTTCAAACCATCAACATTATATGGTTTGCAAGTAGAAGGATTTAAGTCAGCAAATATCTCACCAATTTCTACAATTACATCTCATGAAAGAGGAATTAATAGTTCATCACTTGCAGCAGTATTTCCTTTTGTAAGAACATTTGTAATGGATGAAGGTGGAATAATGTTAGGTGAAAATAAAAATAACAATTATCCATTCATCTTTAATTTATGGAAAAGAGGAAACCTTTATCAAAACTCAAATGCAATGATTATTGGAAAAAGTGGAAGTGGTAAATCGTTCTTCTTAAAAAGTCTAATTACAAATGAATGGGCAAATAACACAAGAGTTATTATTTGTGACCCGGAAGCTGAATACACAACATTAACTAAAAATTTAAGTGGAAATGTAATTGATGTTGGTAACGCAAAAGAAGGAAGAATTAATCCATTTCATATTTATAAAATTTTAACTGAAGATGGAACTACAGCAGATTCAGTAATTACATTTAATACGCACCTTAAAATGTTAGAGTCTTTCTTTAAGATAGTATTAGTTGGTGCTAGTAATGATGTAATTGAATTAATTAATAATTTAGTAGTTGAAGCATATGAGAAAAAAGGAATTACAGAAAATGTAGATCCAACTCATTTAAGAGCAGAGGACTTTCCAATATTTACCGACCTTTTAGATGTTTTAAAATCAAAAGATACTACTAATTTAGATTCTTTAACTTTAAGAGATTTAAGAACTGCAGAACTTTATTTACAAAAGTTTGTAAGTGGAAGATATTCTGATATTTGGAATGCTCCATCAACATTAGAAGTAGATTCAAGTTTAATCGATTTTAACTTTCAATCATTATTTGCGAATAAGAATAATGTAGTAGCTAATGCACAAATGCTTTTAATTTTTAGATTTATTGAACAAGAAGTTATTAATGCTAGAGAATTAAATAAGAATGGAAAGAACTTAAGAACAATGATTGTATGTGATGAAGCTCACCTTTTCATTGATGCTAAATTTCCAATAGCACTCGATTTCTTTTATCAAATGAATAAAAGAATTAGAAAGTATAATGGAGCATTTATTCCAGCTACACAAAATATAGCAGACTGGAATGGGAATGAAGAGTTAAGAAGTAAGACTTCAACAATCTTAAAAAATAGTCAATATACATTTATTTTTAAACTATCAGCTCCAGATATGAAAGATGTTCTTGATATTTATAAGGCAGGAGATAGTTTTAATGATGAAGAACAAAGAATGATTATATCAGCTGTAACTGGACAAGTATTCTTTATAGGTTCAACAGAACTTAGATCAACAATTAAAATAGTTACAGGGGATTATGTAAAAAAACTTTTTGAAAAAGATAGGGAGGACATTTAATTTTGAAAAGAATATTAAAAGGATTATTACTTACATTTGTTTTGTCAATGACATTGTTTACAAGTGTAATAATCAATAGAAGTTGTACAAAAGTTAGTGCTGCAACTACACCTAATTATACAGTTGCTTTTAGTTATGAAAATTATTATAAAGTAAACTTACAAGCAAGTTTAGTAGGTTCATCAGTTAATACAACAAAAGCTAGTGTTATGTATGGGCAAGGTGGAACAACTACATTATCAATTTCTATGTATGGAAGTGGTAAAAGTGGAACATCAACATTTTATAGTGGTGATTATATAATGAGTGATGTTGTAAATATTAATGTTTCATCATCTCATGATTCAACTAATATTTTCATTACAGATAGTAGTGGTAATAGTGTTGCATCAAGTGGAACTAATACTATTACAGCAAGTGGTTTAAATGATGGAACTTATTATGTAGAAGTTTCTTGTCAGTCACCGGGTTGGAGTCCTAATGCTAGAGAATACCGATGTTATTATACAGAGTGTGAGTTTTCATTTGTGGTAGATACAAATCCTCCAACAATTACTGGAGCAACTACATCTAAAACAAATTATAAAAATTCAAGTTTTAGTGTTAGTGCAAGTGATGTAGCAAGTGGAGTGAAAAATTTATATATTAAAAATCCAAATGGTACTGGATTTACTGCTTGTCCTAATCCTTGTGAAATAACAAATGGAGTTAATGGTCTATATTCATTTTATGCAATAGACAATGTTGGTAATTCGACTCCTACACATTATGTTTATTTTGATGGCACTTCACCTACTGGAAAAGTTACTAATTCTAGCGGAACAGTAATAACATCATCTTACGCTAATACTCAGTTTTATTATAGTGCAACAGATAATGAGAGTGGATTATATGAATTACAATGGAAAACACCCACAACTAACTTATGGCAAACATATGACACAAATGTACTTACAATTATAGCTGATAATGGTAATTATTATTTTAGAGCAAGAGATAATGCAGGAAATTTCTCATCTACAAAATCAATTTACTTTGATAATAAAGCTCCAACTATGAGTTTTTATAATGAAGATGGGAATGTAAAAAATGGAAGTATTGTAAATAGTGAATATATTTCCTATACCGCAAATGGAACTGGAAGTGGAGTTAAAAATTCTTATGTTAAAATGCCAGGCAATACAAATTATTCTCTTGCAAGTGAGGCTACACAATATTTAGCAAGTGGAACATATTCATTTTATTGTATTGATAATGCAGGGAATCGTTCTTCAACATACACAGTAACTTTAGATAATGAAGCACCAACACTTACAGCCACAAATGCTACCTTTGGTACAACAACAGAATTTGAATTTAGAGTGACTGCAGAAGATGATAGTGTATGTGAAATCTTTTATAAAGGCCCTAATGACTTAGATTATAGAGTTTCAAGTTATAATTATGTGGATATAACTTATGATATGCCAGAAGGAAGATACTACTTTTATGCAGAAGATCAATTTGGAAATAGAAGTAGCGAAAAGTATATTGACTTTTATCAACCAGCACCAGAAATATTAATTACATATGATGAAACAACAAACCATTATATGTTAACTTGGTTTGATAGTACATACACTGTAGGCGTTAATGGAATGGAATATTTTAGTGGTGGCAAGCTAACTGAAGAAGGAGATTATGAAATTTTAGTAATTGCTAATAATGGTAAAACAAATACTTATAATGTATCAATCGACCACAAATGGGTAATAACTGGATGGGTTGAGGCAACATGTCTTGCTGAAGGATATTCTATTAATGAGTGTTTAACTTGTGATGTCATTATTCATGGAAACTGGACTGGGATTGGAGATCATAAATATGTTGAAGATGATGTGATTCCACCAACTTGTGATGAGAAAGGTTATACTTTAACTCACTGTGTTTATTGTGGTGGCGAAAGGAAAACAAATTATGTAGATGAGTTAGAACATGAATTTTATGTTGCAGGAAAGGTTGATGCAACTTGCCAATCTGAAGGTTATACTATTAATAAGTGTAGAAATTGTGATGTTGTAATTAATGGAGAGTGGACTGGAATTGGTGACCACATTTATGTTGCAGACAAAGTAGTTGAACCAACTTGTTCTGAAAAAGGCTACACAATGTATCATTGTGATTATTGCCTAACACAGTGGAAAGGTGATTATGTAGACGAATTAGAACATGAATTTTATGTTGCAGGAAAGGTTGATGCAACTTGCCAATCTGAAGGTTATACTATAAATAAGTGTAAAAATTGTGATGTTGTTATAAATGGAAATTGGACAGGAATAGGAGACCATTTGTATATTGCAGATCAAGTTATTGAACCTACTTGTGAAGAAGAAGGTTATACAATGTATCATTGTGACTATTGTTTAACTCAATGGAAAGGTAGTTATGTTGATGAATTAGGTCATCAATTTGAAGTAGTTGGAAAAGTTGATGCTACATGTCTTGCTGAAGGTTATACAATTAATAAATGTAAAAATTGTGGTGTTATTATAAATGGTGAGTGGACTGGAATAGGAGACCATTTATATATTGCTGATAAAGTTATTGAACCTACTTGTGAAGAAGAAGGTTATACAATATATCATTGTGACTATTGTTTAACTCAATGGAAAGGTAGTTATGTTGATGAATTAGGTCATAAATTTGAAGTAGTTGGAAAAGTTGATGCTACATGTCTTGCTGAAGGATATACTATCAATAAGTGTAAGAATTGTGATGTAGTTATAAATGGGAACTGGACTGGAATAGGAGACCATAGTTATTTAGTAAAAGAAGTGGTTGATGCAACTTGTTCTAGTAAAGGTTATACATTATACTTTTGTGATGTATGTTTTTGTGAAAGAATAAGTGACTATGTAGATACAATTCCACATAATTACGAGAAAACTCATGTAGAAGCAAGTTGCATAAATAAAGGGTATATTCATTATAAATGTTTAGATTGTGGTTATTCATATGATGATGATTTTACTGATCCAATTTCACATGATTATGAAATTACAAATAAAGTAGGTAGCTGTGAAGAAGAGGGAAGTATTACTTATAAATGTAATGTATGTGGCTATACTTATACTGAAAGTTTAGGATTTGGTAGTCATAGTTATTTAACCACAATAACAAATCCGACTTGTACTTCTCAAGGATTTACTAAATATGAATGCTCATCATGTGGTAAAATTTATCATGATAATTACATAAATCCATTAGGGCATAATTATTCTAAAATAATAATAGATGCAACTTGTACAACAGATGGATACACTGAATATGAGTGTAGTAATTGTGGAGATAGTTATCAAACTAATCAAGTTCCTGCAATAGGACATAAGTATATTGAAACAAATAGAGAACCAACTTGTACTAAAAGTGGTGGAACATTTTATAGTTGTATATTCTGTTCACACGAATATAAAACCAATGAAATATTACCAATTGGACACTCATATAATAGTGAAATTTTAAAAGAATCTAACTGTATAGATGAGGGTAAAAGAAGATATTATTGTACAAATTGTGAAGATGAATACGATGTAATAATACCAGCAACTGGACATAATTATGAGTTATTAAGTGAAAAAAATAAAAATGGTACAGTAGAAAGGACTTATAAATGTAGTGATTGCAAAGAGTATTTTACCGAATCTCTTGGAGATCAGTATGATAAAGTAGCAAGTTATGTGATTAATTTAGTTAATAAATATAATCCATATATTGTCTATGTATTTAGTGCAACAGCTGGTCTTTGGAGTATTGGAATGGGTGTAGCATATGCTATTGCACAAAAGAATGAAGACAGAGTAAAAGCTAAAAAAATGCTAGTAAATTACCTAATTGGAATAGTTACAATTTTTGTAATTTTAGTTGCTCTTCCTTATTTAATTAAAGGAATTGCGATTTTATTAAGTTAAAAAAATATTTAACATTATGCTTGACTTTATCGTGCTATCACGATATAATATAAGTGTAGAAAGGATGATAGGTGAAAACTATGAAAAAAACGGAAATTTTAAGAAAAGTAGAAGCCAATGAAGGGCTAACAGTTGAGGAAATAATCCTTTATCAAAATGAAGTGAAACCTGTTAAACATGTCTATGGAAAGTATGGAACACTTGCTAAAAAGTATTTAGAAGAACATAATTTTGGAAAGTATTTATCACTAGGTGGTGATTTACCAACTTACTTGCATAACATAGACAAGCAGGCTGATGAGATTTATGAAGTAATGTATAATAACCTATCAGCTAAACCTGAAAACAAAAAGACTTTAGATTTCTTAAAAAATGTTCAAATTGAAAATGCAATACAAAAAGAAATTGAAGAAGTTATATTAAATGAATTAGTATATGTAGAATAGGAGAAACTTAAAAAATGGAAATCGCAGTAATAGATCAAGTAGATACATTAGAAAAATTACATGAAATTAGATATAGACTAGGAAATGAATTTTGTTCACCATCTGAAATGGACATATATTTATTAGCTGTAGAAATTATTGATAAAGAAATTTCTGTAGTTATAGCAGAACTAAAAAAACTAGTTAATAAAGATGAAGGAGAAGAAAAAAATGAAAGTAATTAAAGCATTAGGATTTATTAGTAAAATTGGAATTATGGCTGTAGCATTAGTTTGTAATATAATATTGAATATAGCAACATTATTTGTAAGTGCAATAGTAAAATAGGAGGAATAAGTTATGCCAAGAAAAGAAGATACACCACTAAGAAATGCAAGAAGAAGTTATGAAGAAAGAAATAAGGAAGAAAGATTAAAGGCTACTACTCAATTTAATACTAGACTTCCAAAAGAAAAGTATGATGAAATAAATGAGTTTCTTGAAAAACATAATATTAAGAAAATCGATTTAATTTATGCAGGCTATGAAGCGTTAAAAGAAACTTGTCGCAATTTGTCGAATGACACTAAATAGCTTGATTTAGGGGAGATGAAATCCCCTTTTATTGACCAATTATAGTTGAGGCTCTTGTAGAAGGCTACTATATGGAAGACATCAAAAAGATGGAAACGTATAGTAGAATATACAAAAAAATATACGTTTCCACAACATTTAAAAGGAGGTAAACGTATATTAGAAAAAGTAAAATAACTCAAATCGTAAGTAGTTATTTTAGTGAAAAAGAAGAAACAGAAGACAAAGTTATAGAAACAAAAGTAGAAGAAGTAATAGAAGAGAAACAATTATCTAGAAAAGAACTACTTGAAATTTATTCAAAGAAGGTTTATGAAAATGAACCGATTGATCTAGACAAGTTATCAAAGGAAGATAGAAACTTATGTTATTATGCGATACAATTGGGATGGTTAAATTATCTAAAGGAAATAGATAAAATTACTCAAGTTGAATATGATAAAATAAAAAATTATCTAATGAATAAATTTAAGATTAATCCAAAACTAAGTTGATAAAGAAGGGGGAGTATAAT
>JAZOLP010000119.1:0-3146 GCA_045653225.1 Bacilli bacterium | reverse complement strand
AATGATGTACTAAGATTAAATTCTCTTGTTACCTCTAAATAGGTTTTTTCTCCATTCATAACCATTAATACAAATTTTAACTTTTCTTCTTTTGACCATTCTCTATTTTTACCACCTTTAGGTCTTCCCATAGTATCAACTCCTTTACTTTATTATAACACATCAAAAAAACGTAGACTCTTTTTGTGTCTACGTTTAGTTTATCATTTCATATTGTATACTACTCTTTTTGATTATTTTAAATTGTTAATATAATTTACTGCGTTCATTGCAGCTACTGCACCATCACCAACTGCTGTTGTAAGTTGTCTTACACTTTTAGTTCTACAGTCTCCAGCAACATAGATGCCTTTTGTTTTTGTTGTTGTATCACTTGAAATAATATAACCTTTTTCATCCAAGTCGACTAAGTTTTTATAACGATCATTATTTGGAACTTGTCCAATAGCTACAAAAGCACATTCACAAGGGATGATTAATTCATCTTGAGTCTTAGTGTGTTCAAATCTTAATCCACTTAGTTCATCTTTGTGAAGAAACTCTTTTAAAGATATTTCTTTATTAATAATAATATTGTTTTTTTCTTGTAAGCGGTCTACTAAAGATTGATCTGCAAAGAATTTATCAAATAACATACATAAATATACTTTATTACATATATCAGATAACATTAATGCATATTGTAATGCTGTGTTTGCATCGCCAATTACAGCAACATCTTTACCTTTATAAAATGCTCCATCACAAACTGCACAATAGGATACACCTTTACCAACTAATTCTTCTTCAAATGGAAGATTCATTGTTCTATGTTTTACACCAGCAGCAATAATAACTGATTTAGCAAGATAAGTATTATAATCAGTTGTTACAATAAAACAATCATTTTCTTGTTTAATTTCTAGAACATCTTCACATTCAAATTCAACGCCTAATTCCATTATTTGTTCAAACATATTGTTTGAAAGTTCTAATCCTGAAATTTCTTTAATTGAAGGGAAGTTTTCAACTTTAGGACTTGATGCGATTTGACCACCAAATGATTCTTTTTCAAATATTTTTACTTTTTTTCCGCTTCGTTTAGCGTAAAGAGCAGCTGTCATTCCAGCTGCCCCTCCGCCAATTACGATAATATCAATCATAATTAATTTCTACTTTCTATAAATTGTTTAATAAAGCTAACGTTTTCGAATACGTCATAACCGCCCATCTTAGGTACAAGAAGAGTTGGAGCTTTTTTGATATTGAATTTGTTTACTAAATCCACATTGTCTTCAGCATCAATAGTTGTATATTCAATACCAGCTTTGTCTAATAGCATTTTAGCCATTTTACAGTTAGGACAAGTTTTTGTTGTGAATAAAAGAATCTTATCAAGGCTTACGCTTTGTGTTTGAGTTTCTACTTTTTCATATTCTTTTTCAGTAAAGACAGATGTACTTAAATTATAAGCTTTACGATGTTTAAATTCTTGAGCTTTACCATCATTCCAGTTTTGTACTGGACGATAATAACCTGTTATTCTACTGTAAACTTCAGTTTTCTTTCCACAAATTGGACATGTGAATACTTCTCCATCAATGTATCCATGTTCAGAACATACTGAATAAGTTGGAGAAATTGAATAATAAGGAAGACGATAGTTTTCAGCAATCTTTTTAACAAGATTTGCACAAGCTTGCCATGAAGGCATTCTTTGTCCTAGATATGTATGGAATACAGTACCTGATGTATATAATGTTTGTAATTCATCTTGGATGTCTAGCGCAGTAAAGACATCTTCTGTAAAACTAACAGGTAGATGAGAGCTGTTAGTATAGTAAGGAGTTTCATCCTCTTTTGATGCTGTAATAATATCAGGGTAACGTTTCTTATCATGTTGTGCAAGACGATATGATGTAGATTCAGCAGGAGTTGCTTCTAAGTTATATAAGTGACCATATAATACTTCGTAGTCTGATAATTTGTTACGCGTGAAGTTAAGAACATTTTTAGTAAATTCTTGACCTTCTTTAGTTGTTAAGTCTTTCTTTAACCATTTTGCATTTAATCATGCTTCATTCATACCAACAAGACCAATTGTTGAGAAGTGGTTATCAAATGTTCCTAAATAACGTTGTGTATATGGATATAATCCTAAGTTAAGTAATTTTGTAATAATATTTCTCTTGATTTTTAAACTTCTTGCAGAAATGTTCATTAATTTTTCTAGACGTTTATAGAAGTCTTCTTCATCTTCAGCTAAGTATGCAAGACGAGGCATGTTAAGCGTTACAACACCAACTGAACCTGTTGATTCACCTGAACCAAAGAAACCACCTGATTTTTTACGAAGTTCTCTTAGGTCAAGACGAAGTCTACAACACATACTTCTTACATCGCTTGGTTCCATATCAGAGTTGATATAGTTAGAGAAGTATGGAGTACCATATTTAGCAGTCATTTCAAATAATAATTTATTATTTTCTGTTTCTGACCAGTCAAAATCTTTAGTAATAGAATAAGTTGGAATTGGATATTGGAAACCACGACCATTAGCATCACCTTCAATCATGTTTTCAATGAATGCTTTATTAACCATTGCCATTTCTTTAGCACAGTCTTTATATTTAAAATCCATTTCTTTTCCACCAACGATTGCGTTAAGTTCAGCTAAATCGTTAGGAACAACCCAGTCAAGTGTAATGTTTGTAAATGGAGCTTGAGTTCCCCATCTGCTTGGTGTATTAACACCATAAATAAATGATTGAATACATTGTTTAGTTTCTTTATATGTCAAATTATCTACTTTAACAAACGGTGCAAGATATGTATCAAAAGATGAAAATGCTTGCGCACCAGCCCATTCATTTTGCATGATACCTAGGAAGTTTGTCATTTGATTACATAAAGTTGAAAGGTGAGATGCTGGTTTAGATGTGATCTTTCCAGGTACACCACCAAGCCCTTCAGTAATTAATTGTTTTAAACTCCATCCAGCACAGTAACCTGTAAGCATAGATAAGTCGTGAATATGAATATCTGCATCACGATGTGCTTTTTCAATTTCTTGATCATAAATTACAGATAACCAATAGTTAGCTGTAATTGCACCTGAGTTAGAAAGAATTAATCCACCTACAGAATAAGTAACAGTTGAATTTTCT
>JAZOLP010000118.1:0-3912 GCA_045653225.1 Bacilli bacterium | reverse complement strand
TCTTAGAACAGCTCACTATGTATTAACTGGTAAAGAACATGAAGCAGTTAAATTCGAAGCTGTTCGTGGTATGGAAGGCTTAAAAGAAGCTGAAATTAATATTAATGGTAAAGTATTAAAAGTTGCTGTTGCATCTGGTATGAAAAATGCTAAAGTATTAATGGATCAAATCAGAGATGGTAAGAGCCCATATGCATTCATTGAAATCATGGGTTGTCCTGGTGGATGTGTTAACGGTGGTGGTCAACCATATGTTAAACCAATGTTCTTACCAAATGAAGACACTAACATTTTAGATACTTTCAAAGAAAAACGTGCTAAAGCTTTATATTCTGAAGATGAAAGACAAACTCTTCGTCAATCACATCATAATAGCCAAGTTAAAGCATTATATGAAGAATTCTTAGGCGAACCAAACTCTCATAAAGCACATGAATTATTACATACTCATTATGCTTCAAGAGTAAGATTCCCTGAAAAATAATAAAAATCCGATTATATAAATAACACAAAATCCCTAATCTATTTAATGATTAGGGATTTTTAATTTATTAATATAAAAAACTTAAATAAATACTTGATACAAAATTAAATAAATGATAAAATATATATATAAAAAAGTAATATAAAAATTATTAGGAGGAAAATATGAAATTATTTAAACGAGGGTTAGTACTATCATTTATTTTAGTATTAACTATTGCTACACTTTCATCTTGTTCTAGTAAAAAGAAAGTATCTTTAACTGCTAATCAAGAGGAAGTTACTGTATCAGTTGGAGATAAAGTACTTTTAGACTTATCAGCAACTGAAGTTAAGAAATACACGGAAGAAAATATTTTAGCTAATTTAATATTTGAATCAAGTGATGAAAGTATTGTAAAAGTTGAAAATAACGAACTTGTTGCAGTTGGTGTTGGAACAACTATTGTTAAAGCAACTTGGAAAGAATTTGATGGTGCAACAGTTAGTGTTAACGTTAAAGTAGAAAAACCAGTATTAAAAGAAGTAACTTATTCACAACTTCCAGAAAATATTTTTATTGGAGATACTTTCACAATCAATCATCAATCAGAAAGCAAAGTTACAGTAACTTATGAATCATCTGATGAAGAAATTTTATCAGTAAGTGGAAATACATTTACAGCTAATGATGAAGGTACTGTTATAGTTACAGCAATAGCTTCAAATGGCTTTGATGAAGATATTCAAGAAATTGAAGTTGTAATTACTCCAGTTGGTGTATATAGAATTAAATTTGAAACTAATAAAGATGCTGTTGAATGGCCTACAAGAAAAGCTACAAGTCGTGAAGAAATAGTTAATGAACTATTTAAAGACTTATACGAATGGGCAAAAGGAAATGGTGAAACAAGTAGTTTTGAAACATATGTTAATACAATTAAAACTAAATTAAAAGCTTATGAAGATATTAATTTAAGAAATCCTTCTTTAAAAAATAGTGAAGCACTAGATGGTAATACTAGATATTTCTTAAATACTCCTAAATACTTCCAAAAATGGAGCAAATTCTTTGTTCAATTTAATTCTGCAATGCTTGTTGTAAGTAAAGATCAAAACTTTTATACAGACACATATGCAGCAATGGTAAGATTAAATCAATTTATTACTTGGGATTCAAATGGTGAAAAATACTTTAAAAGTTATATTGATAAAATGTGTGATGCAACAAGTATTGCAGTTGAAATTCCAGCTACATATAAAGTTGGAGATGAAGTATCATTACCAACAGTTAAACTTTCAAGTGGATTAGATTTCTTAGGATGGTATGATAATCCTGAATTTAATGGTGAACCTGTTACTAAAATTACATCATCAGATTTAGGTAATAAAGTATTCTATGCTAAATGGGAAGAAGAAGTATTTGTTGAAAAAATTGAAATTAATACAATTGAAGAATTATTATTATTTAGTTCACATCAATTAGTATGGACAATTACTCCAGAAAATGTTACAGACAAATCTGTAGAATTTATTTCAAGTAATGAAAGTGTTGCAACAGTAAGTGCAAAAGGTTTAATTAAAGCTATAGCTAATGGTACAACATTTATTACAGTAAAAGTTAATGGTAATCGTGAATTAGATGTTAAATTTGAATTAGAAGTATATACTGGTGATTATATTGATGGTGAATATGAAGACAATTCATATGTAGTAATCGATGAATCTATTAAATTAAATGCAGTTGTTAATCGTAGAAATGAAACTCAAGATGATGTTGTTTGGGAATCTTTAACACCAGAAATTGCAACTGTTGATGCAAATGGTTTAGTTACAGCTATTAATGCTGGTGAAGCTAAGATTGTTGCAAAAGACCCTAAATACCCTGAACTTCAATTAGAATTTATAGTTATTGTATTAGAAGAATTGCCTGAAGATATTTTAGCATTAGCATTAGAAGCAAATGAAAGTAATGTATTTACAAGATATAATTTAAATATTGGTAATACTTATAGAAAAGATATTTTTGGTAGTGTATCTAAGTTATTAGGAAACAGCAATCTTAAAAAAGATACAACATACTATGAAGCTTCTAACAAATCACAAGCCACTTACGGAACAATGAGTTCTATTGAATTTATTACTGTTCATTACACTGGTAATATGGCCTCTGGAGCAAATGCGGCTGCTAATGCAAGCTATTTTGCAACTAACGGATCTACATCAATTCACTACACAACTGGTAATGATGGTGTATATTACTGTATGGATGAATCTAAAGGTGCATGGCATGCAGGAGACTCTGGTGCATTAGATAAAGTTGGTGAATTTAAATGGATTCCTACAGGTATTAAAGTTGGACTAAATGATCCTAAATATCCTAACTTTACAATTTCAAATGATTTCTATTATGAATTAAATGGTCAAAAAACTCCAATTAAAATGCCAACTCCATGGAATTATAGTGGTAGAAATACAGACCACACTTTAAATGCTGATGGAACTATTTCATCAAAATCTGGATTTGGTGGTACATCATTTAAAAACAGAACTCCAGAATCATTTATAAATAAACAAGGTTTACCATTCACAATTATTAATGGCGAATATTATATGGGTACAACTTGGTGGTGCTATACTCAAGTTTATGAAGGTCGTATTTGTTCAACAGGTGGTAATAGAAATTCAATCGGTATTGAATCATGTGTAAACGAAGGTTCTGACCTATGGTTAACATGGCAAAGAACAGCACAACTTGTTGCAGACATCATGTTAAGACAAAATTTAGATATTACTAGAGTAAGAGGACATCACTTCTTTACAGCAAAAGATTGTCCTCAGCCAATGCTTGCTAATGATTTAGAAATTTGGGATGAATTTATTGAACTTGTAGAAACAGAATATGAATTATTATCTAAATATGAAGGATATGAAGTTTCTATAGTTTCTAATAATACTAACATTGTTAATAAATATGGTAGAGTTACTAAACAACCAAATGAAACTACTTGTGTAACTTATACAATTACATTTACAAAAGGTAGTGAAACTAAATCTATTACTCTTGCTTCTATGGTTCAAGGTATATATGTAGATAGATAAAGAATAATATAATCCTCTAATCCTGACGAATGGATTAGAGGATTTTTTCATAAGATGTCGAAAATTAAGAAAACGCTTGCAAATTACTTTAAAAAATGGTAAAATAATAATGAAAGAAATATATGGAAATATTTCTATAAAAAAACTGTAAAGGAGAAAATTATGAAGTTTTTTAAAAAAGCGTTATTACTTAGTTTAGTATTAATTGCTGTTGTAATTACTTTAACTTCATGTTCTGGCAAAAAGAAAGTTACTCTTTCTGCTGAGAAAAATGAAATTAGTGTAATTATTGGCGAAGCTGTAGAACTTAAACTTTCAGCAACTGAAGTTAAGAAATACAGTGAAGAA
>JAZOLP010000117.1:0-2175 GCA_045653225.1 Bacilli bacterium | reverse complement strand
TTATATTTAGAATAATTCTAATAAATTATATAAAGAACCTAATGAAAATTAGAGTTCTTTTTTTTCAATATTTTTTTATTTGAAAAAATTTGACATATTTAGTATAATAAATATACTCTAAAAATGAGATAGAAATAAAATTATTAATATTATACGGGAGGGAATGACTATGATTAAAGTAAAAAAACGTGATGGTCAAATAGTTGATTTTGATATCACTAAGATTGAAAATGCGATAGCAAAAGCATTTGAATCTGTAAACAAAAATTATTCAAAAGATATTATTGAGTTACTTGCATTAAAAGTTACAGCAGCATTCAACGACAAAATTGTAGATGGAGTAATTTCAGTAGAAGAAATTCAAGATACAGTAGAAATTGTTCTAATTCAAACAAGCTATGTTGATGTTGCTAAATCTTATATTTTATATAGAAAACAACATGAAAATATTAGAAACATGAGTTCTACCTTCCTTGATTATAAGGATACAATTAATAACTACTTAAAGATTAGTGACTGGCGTGTTAAAGAAAACTCAACAGTTACATATTCGGTAGGTGGATTAATTCTTTCAAACTCTGGAGCAATTACTGCTAACTACTGGTTATCAGAAATTTATGACCAAGAAATTGAAAAAGCACATCGTGACGCTGATATTCATATTCATGACTTATCAATGCTTACAGGATACTGCGCTGGTTGGAGTTTAAAACAATTAATTACTGAAGGTTTAGGTGGGGTACCAGGAAAGATTACTTCAAAACCAGCTGCTCACCTTTCGACTTTATGTAATCAAATGACTAACTTCTTAGGTATCATGCAAAACGAATGGGCTGGTGCTCAAGCATTCTCTTCATTTGATACATATCTTGCACCATTTGTTAAAGTAGATAACTTAACTTATAAAGAAACAAAACAATGTTTACAATCATTCATTTATGGTGTTAATACTCCAAGTAGATGGGGAACTCAAGCTCCATTTACAAACATCACTCTTGACTGGGTTGTTCCTAACGATATGGCAGAACTTAATGCTATCGTTGGTGGAAAAGAAATGGATTTCAAATATAAAGATTGTGAAAAAGAAATGGCAATGATTAATAAAGCATTCATTGAAATTATGATTGAAGGTGATGCTAATGGTCGTGGTTTCCAATATCCTATTCCAACTTATTCAATTACTAAAGATTTTGATTGGTCAGAAACTGAAAATAATAAACTATTATTTGAAATGACTGCAAAATATGGTACTCCATACTTCTCTAACTATATTAACTCAGATATGGAACCAAGTGATGTTAGAAGTATGTGTTGTAGACTTCGTCTTGACTTAAGAGAACTTAGAAAGAAATCTGGTGGTTTCTTTGGTTCAGGTGAATCTACAGGTTCAGTTGGTGTAGTAACACTTAACATGCCACGTATTGCATATCTTGCTGAGGATGAAGAAGACTTTTATAAACGTTTAGAAAAATTAATGAATGTTGCTGCAAGAAGTCTTAAGATCAAACGTAACATTATTACAAAATTATTAAACTTAGGATTATATCCATATACACTACGTTATTTAGGAACATTCGAAAACCACTTCTCTACTATTGGACTTGTTGGTATGAATGAAGCTTGTCTAAATGCTAAATGGTTAAAGAAAGATTTAACTACATTAGAAGGACAAAAATTCACTCAAGATGTTCTTAACTTCATGCGTAACAAATTATCTGATTATCAAGAACTTTATGGTGACTTATATAATCTAGAAGCAACTCCTGCTGAATCTACATCATATCGTCTTGCAAAACATGATAAAAAACGTTACCCTGATATTATTACCGCTGCTAAAGAGGATGAAACTCCTTATTATACTAACAGTTCTCATCTACCTGTTAGTTATACTGATGATGTCTTTACTGCACTTGACATCCAAGATGAACTTCAAACATTATATACATCTGGTACAGTATTCCATGCCTTCTTAGGAGAAAAAATGCCAGATTGGTCAAGTGCAGCTACTCTTGTTAAGAAGATTGCTGAAAACTATAGATTACCTTACTATACACTTTCTCCAACATATTCTGTATGTCCTAAACATGTGTATATTACTGGTGAAAAATCAATTTGTCCTGTATGTGGTGGCTTAACAGCAGTTCAAAAGGATAATGTGTCAGAGGTTTTAGTTTG
>JAZOLP010000116.1:0-4624 GCA_045653225.1 Bacilli bacterium | reverse complement strand
TTTAATTAATAATTTTATTGTTAGAAGTTCATGATCCAAAGTACGAGATGAAGCATTAAATATATATACTTCTTTTGTTGCATATTGTTCTTTAACATACATTAAAGCCAGTTCTAAATCTATTTCATTTTTTTCTTTAGGGTACTTAATAACTTTTGTTGATTTTTCTAAAATCTCTTCTAAATGTGAAGTTGTATCAAAATCCCCAATTGATAAATCAAGATTAAATCCTCGTTTAATAATTTCATATGCGCCATCTTCAATACCAATAAAAAAATCATCTTTTAAGTAAGTATACTTATCAAAATTATGATTTTTTGATGAAGCTACAATAATTATTCTCATAAGCTATCTACTTTCTTAATTACGCCTTCTTTATCTTGACTATTAATAAGAGCAGTCCCCATTACAACAACGTTTGCCCCTGCATTTCTAATTAATTCAACATTATCTAAATTAACTCCACCATCTACTTCAATTAGGTAATTATAATCATCACAGTTGTTTCTTAAATCATCAAAATATTTAATTTTATCTAAGGCGCTTTCCATAAACTTTTGACCACCAAAACCAGGTTCTACACTCATAATTAATATTTGATCAATATCTTTTAAATATGGAAGTAAAACTTCTGGATTCGTCTTTGGTTTAATTGATACTCCACATTTAATTCCTAATGAATGAATTTTACTAATTAATTCTTTTACTTTTGTAGTTGATTCAAAATGGAATGTAATAATGTCACTACCAGCTTTATAGAATTTATCAATATAACTAAGTGGATCTTCTACCATAAGGTGTGTGTCAAAAACAAAATCAAATTTATTAATTTTCTTTAACATTCCTACACCTTCAGTGGTATTTGGAACAAATTTACCATCCATAATATCTAAATGAAGATAAATAATACCTAGATTAGATAATTCAGTTAATACATTATTTCTTTCTTCTTCTTTTACTGTTAGAATTGATGGGGCTAGAATCATGTTCTTTTTTATCCTTTCCTAAATCATTAATAAATGTTATATAGTTTTCATATCTTGATTTTAATATTTGATTAGATTCAACTAATTCTTTAACTTTACAAGATGGTTCATTAATATGAAGACATCCATTATATTTACAGTCTTGACTATTCTTAAAAAACTCAATATAGTTTTGAGCAAGATCAATTTTCTCCATACCTTCAAAGTCGATTGTACCAAATCCTGGTGTATCAGCAACCCAACCAGATTCAATATTTATTAGTTCGACATGTCTTGTTGTGTGTTTACCTCTTCCTAATGCTAATGATATTTCATTAGTCTGAATTGAAAGTGTTGGATCAATTAAATTTAGAAGACTACTTTTACCAACACCACTTTGTCCTGTAAAGACACTTATTTTATCTTTAAGTAATTCTTTTAAATCATTTAATAAATTATCACTACATGATGTAATAACAGTCTTATATCCAATTCTTTGATAATAATCTATTATAACAGAAATTTCTTTAATTTCTGTATCATTTAGTAAATCCCATTTATTAAATACAATAATTGGAGTAATATTATTATATTCTAATGTAACTAAAAATTTATCTAATAAGTTTAAATTAAGCTCTGGTTCTTTAACACTAAAAATAACAAATGCTTGATCAATATTACAAATATAAGGTCTAATTAAATCATTACGACGAGTCATTATATCTTCGATAATACCATTTTCATTATCAAGCAAAGTATAAGTGACATAATCTCCAACTTTTGGAGCACTTGATTTAATACGCATTACACCACGTGGTTTTGCGTTGAAGACTAATTTAGAATCTAAATCGTAAACTTTATATTCACCAGCAATAAGTCTAATTACAAGTCCTTTATTCATTAATATCTTCTCTCATTCTTTTTGCACGAAGTTGTCCACATGCTGCATCAATATCCGAACCATGTTCCATTCTAAGTGTAACACTTATTCCAGCTTTGTGAATAACACTAAAGAATTCTTCAGCAACACTATGAGGTGTTGTTTTAAATGGTTTAGTAATAACTTCATTATAAGGTATTAAATTAACATATACATTCATTCCTCGAATTAATTTAACTAATTCTTTTGCGCATTCTTTTGTATCATTAATACCATTTAATAAAATATATTCAAAAGTTACTCTACGATTAGTTTTTTCATAATAATATTTAATAGCTTCCATTACTTCTTCGATTGGATAAGCTTTATTAATTTTCATTAATTTATTTCTTAATTCATTGTTAGGTGCATGAAGGCTAAGCGCAAGATTAATTTGAAGTGGAAATTCTGCAAATTCTTTTATTTTAGGTACTATTCCACAAGTAGAGACTGTAATATGTCTTGCTCCAATTTCAAGTCCCTTAGGATAATTAATAACAGTTAAAAACTTTAACAGTACATCATAATTATCAAATGGTTCACCAATCCCCATTACTACTACATTAGTAATTCTTGCTTCTTCTTTATCTAAGTCTTTTTGTACAGTTAGTACTTGTAAGACCATTTCTTCCAGTGATAATCTTCGTACACAACCAAGTTCCCCACTGGCACAAAATGCACAACCCATATTGCATCCTACTTCGCTTGTAACACAAATACTATTACCATAATTGTGGCGCATTAATACTGATTCAATAAAGTGTCCATCAGATAATTTAAATAAATATTTTCTTGTTCCGTCATTTGATACTTGTAATCTTTCTAAAGTAAGTAATTCCATCGTAAAGTTTTCTTTAAGATGTTCAATTACTTTTTTAGAAAGGTTCGTCATTTCATCAAAACTATTTACTCTATTACGGTATAACCATTCAAATATTTGAATAGCACGAAATTTTTTATCGCCAATTGATATAAAATAGTTCCCAAGTTCTTCTAATGTATAATTATAAATGCTATTCACTAGGTTTTTCCTTTCTCATTTTACATATATAAAAACCATCTTGTGTATCATTTGGTAAGATGATTTCTTCTTCTAATTTTACAAATTCCTTAAATTCATTTAAGAAATCTTTAATTAACCATTCATTTTCAAATTTATTGATTGTACATGTACTATATACTAATATTCCACCATCTTTTACATAATCTTTTACATGACGTATAATATTCTTTTGAAGTAGATTTATTTCTTGAATATCTTTTAACGTGATGTGATATTTTAAATCAGGTTTATGACCTATAACACCAAGTCCAGAACAAGGTACATCTGCTAAAACATAATCATATTTATTTTTGTAATCATATGTTGCTGCATCAGCAAGTAGGGTATTAATAATAGTTACACCTAATTTTTTGGCGTTATCATTGATTTTAGTTAGTTTATGTTCATAGATATCACATGAAGTAATTGTACCATCATTTTCCATAATAGCACCCATATGAAGACTTTTTCCTCCTGGAGCACTACATGCATCTAATACACAAGACCCTTTCTTTGGATTTACAACTAATCCTACTTTTATGCTTGATTCATCTTGTGCAATGATATAACCATTTTTAAATAAATCACTATTTAATAAAGATTCTTTAGTTTTTAAAATAACATTATTAATAGTATATGTTACATTTAATTCATTTAGAATATTCTTTATTTCATCAACACTTGTTTTAATAGTATTTATACGATAAGTATTAATACTATTACCACATTCAAAAAATGTTAATAATTTTTCTTTATATTGTTTATATAAATAATTAGAAAGTTCTAATGGTAAAGATAATTTTAAACTAACTTGTTCTTCTGTTGACAAATTAGATAAGTTAGGTTTTTCACATCTTTGATAACTTCTTAAAACACCATTAACAAACATAGCTGATTTGTAATCATCTTTTTTAACAATCTTTACTAATTCATTAACAATATAATGATCTTTCATATTCATATAATCAATAACATAGACACCAATTCTAAGTATATTTTTAATAAAAGGTTTAACTCTTTTTCCTTTAATTAAATTTGATAAATTATAATCTATTAAAAGTCTTTTTTCACATATACCATATAATATCTTAGTATATACTTTTTTTAATGAATCATTTAAGTTTAAATCTTTAATTGAATTATCAAGTACAATAGATAAGTATGCACCTTCATTAAAGATTTTAACAGCATCCATTGCTAGTCTTTTATACATGTTGACTCTCCATCCATAAATAGTTAAAATACATCGCAATTAATTCAATATAACTATTTTCTAACCCTTCATTTTTTAAATCTTTCTTTTGTTGTTTGATACTTCCCATAACTGTTTCTAAACGATTTTCTGAAACAACAGTATTACTCAAAAATTCTTTTACACTATTTTGATATTCTACACTTGGAAAATACATTAAAGTTTTATATATCTGGAATAGTAGTTTGTCTAAACAATTAGTTTGTTCTTCTAATAAATAACTACTTAAAAATTTATACATTTTTTCAATATCAGTTTTAGGTAAAACTGAAAGTAACGCAACACATTTAACAGGGAATTTAGGATATACCTCTCTTTTAAACTCTTCATATAATTCTTTCAAAGTAAAAAAGTCATTATCGATAGTATTATATAATTCTTCACTTTTTTCTTTAGAATACACAACAATTTCTTCTTCTATTTTACCAGCAAGTTCTACAATTATA
>JAZOLP010000115.1:0-6452 GCA_045653225.1 Bacilli bacterium | reverse complement strand
CATTCATATCATGGATGATAGATTTATTTAAACTATTTGATAAGTCAAATAATTCATTTGATGATGCACTACGTTTATAAGAATATTTAGTGAAAATTAATTCATCAAAAGTTTCATCTAATAATTTAATCATATTTAATTTATCTTTATCATTAGATATCGAAATAATAACTCTTTTATTTATGAATGATAATTTATTTACATATTCACATACACGTTTAATACAGTCAATATTATGACCTCCATCAATATAAATTAATGGATCATTAGATACACATTCTAATCTTCCAGGCCATGAAGTAAATTTTAGCCCCTCATATAATAATTCGTTTGAAACATGCAAATTGCTTTTTTTATTTAAAAAATTTACAACTTCAAGCGCAAGTAAGCTATTTTCTATTTGATGCATTCCAACTAAAGAAATTTCCAAATCATTAAAACCCTTGTATGAGAACTTGGATGAATCTAAACCCATCATTTTTACATTCAACGCCTCATAATCGACTTTTACAAAATCAGAGTTTGTTTTAGAACAATGTGTTTCCATTAGAGAAATTAAATTTTTATCTTTAACAGCTGTAAATAAAGGAATATTTTCTTTTACAATACCTAGTTTTTCTTTTAAAATAAGTTCTTTTGTATCTCCAAGTTGTTCCATGTGATCAAAACCAACACTAGTAACTACTGCTGCAAGTGGATTTATTACATTTGTAGAATCAATTCTACCACCTATTCCAACTTCAATAATCGCGATATCAATATTCTTATCAGCAAAGTATACAAATGCGATTAAAGTAATTAAATCAAAGAAACCAGGTAATTCATGTTGTTCTTTTTCAATTTCATCATATTTAGAAATTACCATATTACCATATTTTAATAAATCTTCATCACTAATATAATTATTATTATATGTAATTCGTTCATTAAATTTTACAACATATGGTGAAGTAAATGTCGCAACGTTATAGCCATTTTTCAAATAGATGTTTTTCAAATATGATACTGTGCTACCTTTACCATTAGTACCAGTTACATGAATTGATTTAAACTTAGTCTCAGGATGATCGAATTTTGATACAAAATACTCCATATTTTCTAATGAAACTTTTTTAGAAAATCTTTTTCTCGTTTCTATAAATTCAATTAATGAAGAAACATCAGTAAATTGAAGCATTTTTATTTACCTAAATATTTATTTAAAGTAGCTTCAACTTCTGATAATTGAAGTTTATAATCTTCTAATTTTTTACGTTCAGCTTCTACTTTTGCAAGAGGAGCTTTTTCTACGAATCTAGGATTTGATAACATCCCTTCGCCACGTGCAATTTCAGATAATAATTTTGTTTTTTGTACTTTTAATTTTTCAATTTCTTCTTCCATATTTACAAGTTCTGCAAGAGGAACAATTACTGTACAGTCACTAAGTACACTAACAACAGAATCTTCTTTTTCTTTAGACGCATCAATTAAAACTTCTAAAGTTTCAAAATTTAAGAATTTTGCTAAATATTCATCATAAGTTTTTACAAATGATTCAAGATTTAGTTTTTTAGTATCTTCTAAAATGATATTAATTTTTTTACTATTACCAACATTCTTTTCAGCACGAATGTTACGAACTGTTGTAATAATATTAAATAATCTATTTATTTCATCCATGTTAAATGAAGAAAGTTCATTATTCACTAATGGCCAATCACTTACCATAATAGAACCTTCATAGAAATGTTGATAGATTTCTTCTGTAACAAATGGCATGAATGGATGTAATAATTTAATAATAGTTGTAAGAACTTGTTTTAAGATTGCACAAGTATTTTGTTTTTGATCAATTGTACCAGTCGCAAAAGTAACTTTAGTAAGTTCTAGATACCATGATGCAAAATCATTCCAAGTAAAGTTATAAATTAATCTCGCAACTTCACCTAATTCATAATCTTCGTATCTTGCATCTACTCCTTCAATTAAAGCTTTTTCTGCATTTAAAATCCATTCATCAATCTTAGTTAAGTTATTAAAGTCAATGCTTCTTCCATCGTATTCTACTTTATCTAAGTTCATTTGAATAAATCGTGATACATTCCAAATTTTATTAATATAGTTCCAAGATGATGCCATCTTTTCGCTTGAGAATGTTAAATCTTGACCAGGAGTTGCATTAGTTGTTAGGAAATAACGCATTGCATCACATCCATATTGATCAATTAAATCAAATGGGTCAATACCATTACCAAGTGATTTAGACATCTTTCTACCTTGTTCATCACGAATTAAACCATGAATGAAGCATTTTTTAAATGGACGACGTCCTGTAAAATGACGTCCTTGTAATGCCATTCTAGATACCCAGAATGTAATAATATCATAACCTGTTACTAAACACTCAGTTGGATAATATCTATCTAAATCAGGTGTTTTTTCAGGCCAACCAAGTGTTGAGAAAGGCCATAAAGCACTTGAGGACCAAGTATCAAGTACATCTTCATCTTGAACCCAACCTTCACCATCTGGAGCAGTTTCACCAACAAAAATTTCTTCACCTTTATACCATGCAGGAATACGGTGCCCCCACCATAATTGTCTAGATACACACCAGTCTTGAACTTCTTCACAGTCGAACCATTGAACTAAAGTCTTATTAAAACGACTTGGAACAAATTCAATTGCTTCATCACTTGCTTGCATTTTTACAACGTCTTCTGCAAGAGGTTTCATCTTAATAAACCATTGTTTAGAAAGACGTGGTTCAACAACAACGCCTGTACGTTCTGAGTGACCTACTGAGTGAACCATTTTTTCAACTTTTGGACATAGACCAGCTTCAGTTAAATCTTTAACAATTTGTTTTCTACATTCAAAACGGTCCATACCTTCGTATTTACCAGCTAAGCTATTCATTGTACCATCTTCATTCATACAAATGATTCTTTCTAGATTATGACGGTTACCAACTTCAAAGTCATTAGGGTCATGTGCAGGAGTTACTTTAACAACACCTGTTCCAAAGCCAATTTCTACATATTCATCAGAAATAACTGTAATTTTACGATTTGTACCTGGAATATAAACTTCTTTTCCAATAGCATCTTTATACCTTTCGTCATTTGGATGAACCATTAATGCACTATCACCAAACATAGTTTCAGGACGAGTTGTTGCAATTTCAAGTCCACCATTTCCATCAACAAATGGATAAATAAAGTGATAGAATGCACCTTCAATATCTTTATATTCAACTTCTACATTAGATAATGCAGTTTTAGCTTGAACATCCCAGTTAATAATTTTTTCACCACGATATAAAAGGCCTTCATTGTATAAAGTAATAAATACCGTATTTACTGCTTTATGTAATCCTTCATCTAGTGTAAAACGTTCTTTAGAATAATCAAGAGAAAGTCCAAGTGCAGCCCATTGAGCTCTAATATAAGTTGCGTATTCATGTTTCCAATCCCATGCAACTTCTAAGAATTTTTCACGACCTAAATCATAACGGCTGATACCTTGACTTTTAAGTTTAGCATCAATTTTTGCTTGAGTTGCGATACCAGCATGATCCATACCAGGAAGCCATAAAGCATCATAACCCTGCATTCTTTTTCTTCTAATTAAAATATCTTGTAAAGTTGTATCCCAAGCATGTCCTAAATGTAATTTACCAGTTACATTTGGTGGTGGAATAACAATTGTATAAGGTATTTTAGTGTTATCACCACTTGTAAAATATCCTTCTTTTAACCATTCATCATATTTACCCGCTTCTACTAATTTAAAATCATATTTAGGGGCCATTAGTTCTTTTTTCATAGTATATTTTCCTTTCTATATCATTTAGGCAAATAAAAAAATCCGCCCTTAAAGTTTAAGGACGAATTATTAATTCGTGGTACCACCTTAATTTAGAAGATTAAATCTTCCCTCATTACCTGTTAACGCCAGCAACGTTTATTAGTACTATTATTTCCCAATAACATCTCCTAGGCTACCTTCAATTAAAAACTTGATATCCTTTCACCAACCGGATACTCTCTAATTACTATTTTTAATTTACTCTTCCTAATCATTGATTTTATATTTTATACGTAAATATTATATCAAAATTAATCTTTAAATTAAAGAATTTTGCTAATAAAGTTCATTTTCAATAATGTATTCATATACTTCTTCACATACACTATCTTTATTTATACTATCTCTAAATTCTGTTGAAGATACATCTGGAATAGTTATATTGACAATTTCAAACTTATTTAACTTATTTTGTAAATAAACATTTGATTTAAGTAAATAGTTGACATCCATTTTACCTCTATTAAAAACGATGAAATTATTTTCTTCAATCAATTCATCAAAATGTTTCCATAAATGTAGTTTTTCGATACAATCAGCACCCAATACAAATATAGGATGATTTAAAGTTCTTAAAGTATGATAAGTCCCCATAAATTCTTTTTCATTTTCTAATTCAAGTATTTTAACATTTTTAAATGATTTAGTCATAATCTCTAACATTTTAACACGATGTTTAAATGAATCTAATACTTTACCTGCAAAAGTATAACTATCACCATTTGGAAGTATTAAAACTTCATCATAATTATCTGATAGGTATTTTATTATTTCGTAATGTGCTTTAGTTGGTGGATTAAATGATCCGCCAAATAAAACACTTCTTTTTTCTTTTTCAATTATTTTATTAACACAATCAATTGCTGTAAGGTTTGCTGATGCAAAATTCGAAGCACCAGTATATGAATCACCTATAACATAGATATTATTATTTTCTAATTTTGATACATAACCTTTATCATTAATTAAAGATGGGTAATTATTTTTAATAAATTCTAGACTGGAATTTGCTCCAATAGCTTCTACAACTATATCACATTGAACAATAATTTCTTCATCAGTTTCTTTAAAATTAAGTCGTTTACCGCCATCATCAATCAGCATAGTTTTAACGAATTTTATTATTTTTTTATCATCTACATTATTAATCTCTTTTGGTGCAAGACATTCTAAGACATTAACACCTTCATTAATCGCAAGGTTAATTTCTGCTTCTGCAGCAGGAGAATTTTTAATATCCCTTCTGTAAGCGATTGAAACATTATTTCCTAATCTATTAATCACTCGAGCGATATCATAAGCGGTATTTCCACCACCTAGTACAATTACATCTTTATTATTAAATGAAACATTATTGTGTTTAATATCATTTAATAATTCTAATGCACATTTTGTATATTCATCAGAATATAATCTTTTTGAATTACTAGCACCTGTTGCGTTAATTAAATAATCAAATGGTTCTACTTCGTTAATAGATTTAACATCAGTATTATAATAAACTTTTAAACCTAATTGAATCAAACGATCAACCCATTTATTAAAATAAGTCATATCAAAACGGAACAGCGGCATGTAATAGTATAAAACACCACCTAAAAAATTACTTTTTTCGTAAATAGAAACCTTAAATCCATTTTCTAATAATCTTTCAGCAGCAATCATTCCAGCAACACCGCCACCTATAATAACAACATTTTTATTTCTTGACTTCTTTTTTAGAATAGGTAATTCTAATCTTTTGACACCTAAATCATAACAAATGTTACAAGTTTGAACTTTATGCTTTTTATTGTTACATCCACCAAGACATCCTCTTAAATGATCACAAAGTACGCCAGTTATAAAACCAATGCTATTATATTGATATTGAAGTTTGACAGCTTCATCAAACTTATTTTCTTTTAATAAATTTATAATCGATAATAGATCAGTTTTAGTAAAACATTTATTACTACAATTAGGAATTTTACAATTCAAACAGTTATTAATGTTATTCATAATATCACCAATATAAAATACTTTATTATAGTATATCATAAAAGAAAATAATTTTATTTTTTTAACTTATTAATTATCAATTTTTTAAAAATTTCGCCTCTTTCTTCGAACGATTTAAACTGGTCAAAGCTTTGGGCACCAGGTGAAAATAATATTACACTTTTCTTTTTAAAATCAATAAAGTTAATAACATCTTCTAATTTATCAAATACACACGCAGTTAATATTCTAGATAAAATATTTTTATTTTCTCCAAATAATAAAATTGTAAATGTATTAAGTGAATTTATAAGTTTTAAATCACTTTTTATTTCCTCTAAATCAATTTTTCCGCCCATTATTAGGATACATTCGTAATCTTTATACTTCTTTTCAACATGACTAACAGAAGCTTTAACAGAACTAAAACAAGTAGCTTTTGAATCATTAATAATAATTAAATTATCATAAATCATTGTTTCATTTCTATGAGGTAAAGATTTATAATTATTTAAAGGTTTTGTTATTAACTCATTATCTACGTTTAATAAATTTAATAAAATAAAAATACTCATAAAATTTAATTTATTAAATTCATAGTCAAAAAAACTAAACATACT
>JAZOLP010000114.1:0-8163 GCA_045653225.1 Bacilli bacterium | reverse complement strand
AATCTTTTAGTTTCTGTTTTAAATTGTTTTATTTCACTCATAATTATTTCCTTTCTTTTTTGGTATACTTTTATTATACTATGTATTTTTTATTTGTCAAGTAGTTTATAAAGAAAAATTAGCACTCTTTGTATAAGAGTGCTAATTAAGGTGTTTGTTATAGAAATTTATTACAATTTGTTCGTATTTTTCAGTTTCAAAAATGTAAGATAGACCATGAATATTGCAACTAAATGTATGGAATTCGATAGAAGGGTTTGCATCTTTTATTTCTTTACTCATATAATATGGTACAAAGTTGTCTTTATCACCATGTATCAAAAGAATTGGTACTTTTGAATTTACGACAGCGTTTTTGGCAGATGAAGAATCAATATCAAATTTTCCAAATAATTTCGTAGTTAATCTAAGAAATGGCGTTAAAAATTTATAAGGGTAGTTTTTATCAATAGCTACTTGTTTAATAATTCCTCTTGCAGAAGAGAATGGACAATCTGCAATAATAAGTTTAACATTATTAGGCAAATCAAGTTCAGATGCCATTAGAACTGTTGCTCCTCCCATAGAAATACCTATTAAACTAATATTTATATTATTTGTAAATCTATTGTTAATATAATTTATCCATGACAATATGTCATATTTTTCTAAAATACCAAAACTAATTGTTTTTCCTTCACTCATACCATGAGCCCTTTGATCTATAAGTAATATATTATGGTTTTGTTTAAGTGACAATTTAATGCCACCACTAAAATCTTTTATACCAAAACTTTTATATCCGTGAACTAAAATATCAATTGGATTGTTAGGATTTGTTATGTATAATTTTGCAGATAATGTTAAACCATCAAATGATTTTGTTGTTACTTGCTCAAATGGTAGATTTATTGCTTGATTAATTAATTCTGTTAAGGTATTTTTATACGGCTTCATTATTTCTAATTCTAAATAGTTTAATGAATCTTTATCTTTATTAGTTCCATAATAAAATGTTTTCCTATATATTATGTAACAACCTACAATGATAGATAACAATGTTAATATTAATAATGAAATGCATATAATTAAAATTATAATTGGTGTACTCATAGTTATACTCCTTTTTTATAATTATAATATATTTATTTATAAAAATCAAAAAAATAAGTTATTTTTTAAGAAAATAGTAAAAAAAAATAAGTCAATTAAGACTTACAATTTTAAATTATGGAGGTCCCGATCGGATTTGAACCGATGATCAGGGTGTTGCAGACCCACGCCTTACCGCTTGGCTACAGGACCATATTTAGTAGCATAAATAGTATATCAAAAATTCTGTTTAAAGTCAAATAATTAACTATATTTTTATTTCTCATTAATTTTAATGTATTATTTAAAAAAATATGTTATAATATATGTGAATAAAAATGAGAGGTATATTATGAAAAAAATATTAATTTTATTTGTTTTACTATTTATTTTAACATTATCTGCTTGTAAAATTGGTAAAGTTTATAATGTTACTTTTATAAATGGTGATGAACAAGAAGTTGTGCAATATAAACACAATAAATCAGTTCAATTTGAAGAATTATCTAAAGAAGGCCATACATTTAATGGGTGGACTTTAGATGGTGAACTTGTAAAAAATCATAAAGTAACTAGTGATGTAACTTTTGTTGCATCATTCACAGCACGTAAATATGATATTAAATTTGATACTGGATCTTCTATTCAAACTTTATTTTTCTCATATGGAGAAGAAATTGATTTTCCAAGTGCGTATAAAGAAAACATGACATTTGTTGGGTGGACATTAAATGGTCAACTTGTTGAGAATTATGTAGTTACTCAAAATGTAACATTTACCGCATTATTTACAGAATTAAATTATATTGAATTAGCTAAAACATATTTAAGTAATTTATTCCCTGAAGAAACTACAAATGATCTTACTTTACCAACAGAATATAATGGTGTTGAGATTTCTTGGAAATCATCTAATGTTAATGCAATTTCTTTACAAGGTGTAGTTACTCAACAAGAATATAAAGCAACTGTAACTTTGACTGCTACTTTAAAATTTAATGAAGAATCAGTTACTCATAAAATTAAAGTTATTGTTCCTAAACTTGATGATGAAGTTATTTTACAACGTGTTTTAGATAATTATGAATTCAATTCTACAATTGTTAATAATAAATTAGCTTTAACAACAGATTTTTCAACTTTAAATAGTCCTATTATTGGAACTTGGGAATCTTTAGACAAAGAATATTTAAGTGATTCTGGTTCAGTACTTACTTATTTAGATCAAGAAAATGAAGTATCTATTAAACTTACTTTATCTTTAAGAGAAGCAACAGTAACTAAATCATTTACAGTTGTTATTCCAGCTGCAAATATGGATGAAATTATAGAATTAGCTCTTTCTAATGCGCATATTGATCCAATTATTACAAGTGATAAAGCTAATCTTCCAACTGAATTTGAATATGATTTAGTGGGCGTTTGGTCATCAAGTGATGCTACTATTATCGATAATGAAGGAAATGTTAACGTTAATGATAATGTGTATAAAGAAGTTAAAATGACTCTTACACTTAAGAAAATTACTGGAGAAGAGGTAAAAACAATGGAATATACTTTTAAAGTTAATAAGAAAACTCATTTACCAATTGTTCATGCGAGTGAATTTAATGTCGAAAATATGGACAATGTTGAACTTGTAAATGACCGCCTTGTATTAAAAGATGGTCAAACTTATGGTGAATATGAATCAGATATTATTGAAACTATCAGTTTTGATAACTGTGTTCCATCTTGGGCTGCTGTTACTTCTACAACAGCAACAGTAGAATTCCAAATAAGAGCTAGAGTAAACGGATCATGGTCTAAATACATTACATACTGTAGTGGTGGTTGGGGATTAGGATTACAAAACAAAGCAAGTAATCAATCTGACACATTAGTTAAATTAAGTACTGATGAATTTATGGTGTTAAATGGTAAATCAAGTGATGCTATTCAGTTTAAATTAATCTTAAAAAGAACAAGCAGTACTAATGATTCACCAGAAGTTTCACTATGTTCTTTTGCTTTAAAAGGTACTAGTTATACTGCTCCAACTTATTCTTTAAGCAGTTTACCAAGTAATGTTAAACATGTTGTACCTAAGTTATATCAAGGAGCTGTACCATCAATTGGTAATAGTATTTGTAGTCCTACATCATCTACAATGTTATTAAAATATAAGGGATTAGATTTTACAGCGTATGATTCACAATATGAACATCGCTATATTGCAGGGCTTGCACGTGATTACGGTAATGCTATTTATGGAAACTGGGTATATAATACAGTTGCAATGAGTGCTTATGGATTTAATTCATATGTTGCAAGATTCTATAGTGTTGCAGAATTATGTCATCATATTGCTAATGTTGGTCCTGTTGCATGTAGTATGAAAGGTCAAATGACTTCAGATATGAAAGATTATTATACTAATGGTCATTTAATTACTATTATTGGATATGAATATAACAATGGCGTATTAACATTAATTTCTAATGATCCTAATGTTCCAAGTGTTGAATGTCGTTATTCTGAAGCTGTATTTACTGCAACTTGGAGAAATATTGTTTATGTTATTGAATAATAATTTAACTATGGTAGAAATGCCATAGTTTTTTTCTTGCATTTCTTAACCACTTTAAAGTACTAAGTGGTATAATATTCCAGTAATATATAATTAGGAGGAATTATTATGCAATTATTTATCGCAGTTTTAACTGAAGGATCCTATGTACCGACAATTTTAAAGAAATTTGCCGATAATAATTACCATGGTAGTGTTTTATCTACTAGAAGTATTAGACATGCATTAATGGATTCTATTGAACCTCTTCCATATTTTGGAGGGTTAAGTAAAATCGTAGACGAAGAAGAAGTTCCACGTCCAATGATTTTTGTTGTAGTAAAAGAAGATGAAGAAGTAAAAAGATTAGCAAAATTAGTTAATCAAGCGTTAGACGGAATTAAAGGTAAAGGATTTATGTATAGTTTACCAATTACTTACTTGGAAGGACTTGATGACTAATGGAAACTGGAGAAATATTACTCGAAATAAGTATAGCTTTAATTGCTGGACTTATTTCTAATAGATTAATAAAATTAGCAAATCTTCCAAATGTTACTGGATATTTATTAGTTGGTATTTTACTTGGACCTTATTTTTTTAGTTTATTTAACGAAAATCTTCATGGTTTTATAACTAAAGAAATGGTCGAAGCATTTGGGATCATTGTAGATATTGCACTAGGATTTATTGCATTTTCTATTGGTAGTGAATTTAAATTAAAAAGTATTAAAAAATTAGGTAAAGGTATTATTACTATTACTTTAATTCAAGCATTTGCTGCATTGATATTTGTAGATGTAGCACTTTCAGTTTTATGTTTAATTAATGGAACTTTTAATGAAAATCTTCCAATGATATTAACTTTAGGCTCTGTAGCAACTGCAACTGCACCTGCTGCGACATTAATGGTTATTAAACAATATAAAGCTAAAGGACCTGTTACTGAAACATTACTTCCAGTTGTAGCATTCGATGATGCTGTTGGTTTAATTTTATTCTCAATTTCATTTTCAATCGCTCAAGTATTTGCGAAAGAACAAGCTGGAATCGGTGGTGGTGGTGTTAACATTGTAGACATTCTTGTTCTACCATTATTAGAAATTATTCTTTCTTTATTTATCGGTGCTCTACTTGGTTTAATTTTATCTATTGCAATGAAATTTTTTAAATCTCGTGCAAATCGTTTAATTTGTATGATTGCAACTACTTTTTTAGCTGTAGCTTTATGTGAATTATGTGGAACATGGTTTGGTTTTGAATTATCATCACTTTTAACATGTATGATGGTAGGTGCTGTTTTCTGTAACTTAAGAAAAGATGCGTTATCCATTTTTGAAGGTGTAGATAGATGGACACCTGCAATATTTATGATGTTCTTTATTTTATCGGGTGCAGAACTTAATTTTAAACTAATTACATTACCTGTAGTAGGAATATGTGCGGTTTATCTGGTAGCAAGAAGTTTAGGTAAATATTTTGGTGCAAGATATGGATGTAAAATATCACATACTAATGATAATGTTAGAAAATATTTAGGTTTAACATTGCTTCCACAAGCAGGTGTTGCAATTGGTATGGCAAGAAGTGCTTCAAATGTTTTTACTAGTTTAAAAGATACTGCATTAGCACAAAATCCTTTATTCACAGGAGGCACATATTTAGATAGTATTGCTGGAACAATAACTGCTGTTGTTTTATGTGCTACTTTGGTTTATGAATTAGTAGGACCATTTATTACTAAAGTTGCTTTAACAAAAGCAAATGAAATTCCTTTAAAGAATAAGTAAAAAAAATCTCTCTTTTTAAAAAAAGAGAGATTTTACTTATTTATTAATCAAAATACTTTACTATTTAGTGATTATTTGATATAATAATAATGCTAAAAAAAATGCACCCTTAGCTCAGTCGGTAGAGCAACTGACTCTTAATCAGTGGGTCTAGGGTTCGAATCCCTAAGGGTGTACCAAATTATAATATTCAAGATTGATATAAAATCAGTCTTTTATTTTTTATAAATTCAACTTATATATATTCATAATTGGATGAATGTTTCTACGAACTACCTTAATAGTTTACTATAAGTTTTTAGTAAATTAAAGGTAGTTTTTTTATTTTGGAGGAAATATGGATCAAGTAAATAAATATTTAGGTTATGAGAAAATTTCAAAGCTATTGATAAAGTTTTCTCTACCTTGTGTTATGGCTTTGTTAATAAGTGCTTTATATAATATTGTTGATCAAATATTTATTGGAAATAGTGAATTAGGCTTTTTAGGTAACGCTGCAACGGGTGTTTCTTTTCCGATAATTTGTATTGCTAATGCATTTGCTTGGTGTGTAGGAGATGGTGCTGCGTCTTATTTGAGTATATGTGCAGGGAGAAAAGATTCTGAAAGTGCACATAAATGTGTAGGTAATGGGATTGTTTTAACTATAATTATAAGTATTGTGTTGTTAATTGTGTGTGAAATGTTTTGTTATCCATTGATGAGATTGTTTGGAGCATCGGAACAAACTATAGGTATGGCAGTACAATATTTCAAAATTGTTGCTTTTTTCTTTCCTTTTTATTTATTATTAAATGTTATGAATAGTATGATTAGAGCTGATGGTTCCCCAAGATATGCTATGATAGCATTATTTGTAGGTGCACTTTTAAATATAGCGTTAGATCCTTTATTTATTTTTGTTTTTAAATGGGGGATTGCTGGTGCTGCATGGGCAACTGTTATAGGACAAGTAATTTCTTTTATTGTTTGTGCTGTTTATTTTATAAAACCAAAATCTTTAGTTTTAAATTTTAAAAGTTTTGTTCTTAATAAAAATATTATAAGGAATACTATTGCTTTAGGTGCATCCACATTTATTACACAATTATCTATTGCTATTTTATCTATTGTTTCAAATATTGTTCTTTCAAAATATGGTGCGATGTCAATATATGGAAAAGATATTCCAATTTCAGTTTTTAGTATTCAAACAAAAGTTTACACAGTTGTTTGTAATATTGTTACTGGAGTAGTCTTAGGGGGGCAACCTATATTTGGCTATAATTATGGTGCAAAAAAATATGATAGAGTAAAACAGACTTATAAAATAGTTTTAATAGCTACTTTAGTAATCGGATTGATTTCGACTTTAATTTGTCAATTAAAACCTGAATGGATTATAAGTATTTTTGGCGGAGGAGATGAACTATATTTTGAGTTTGCAAAAAAGACTTTTAAAATATATTTATCATTAATGACTATTACATGTCTTGTAAAAATGACAGCCGTATTTTTTCAATCAATAGGGAAACCAATTAGGGCTATTATTGCATCATTAATTAGAGATATTTTATGTTTTACTCCTGTAGTTTTAATTTTATCTAATATTTTTGAAAAAAAATTACCTGGTAGTGGAATCAATGGAATTTTATTTGCTGCTCCTATTGCTGATTTTATTTCTATTTTTGTAATTATCATTTTAACAGTAACGTTCTTTAAAAAAATTGACAAAAAGATTTTGAACAATATAGATACTTTTGATAAAATTAAAGAATCTAAACCTGGTTATATTATAACAATTTCTAGACAACATGGTTCTAAAGGTAAACAAATAGCAATAAAAATTGCTGAAAAGTTAAATATACCTTTTTATTATAAAGAAATGATTGCGATTGCTGCTAAGGATAGTGGTCTTGATAAAGAATTTATCTATGATATTAATAATAATGCTCCAAGTATTTTATATGATTTATATTTGAGTACAGATGTAGTTAAACAATCAGTAATTGCTCAAGAAAAAATTATTAAAAAAATTGCAGATAATGGTGCATGTGTAATTGTTGGTAGAGCAGCAGATTATATTTTAAGAGATTATCCAAAGGTTATTAATGTTTATATTTATGCTGATAAGAAATTCAGAGTAAAAAATATTATGGAAATGTATAATGATGATTACCAAAAAGCATGTGACAATGTGAAAAAATCAGATTACGCAAGATCGTCTTACTATAGAAATATTTCTGGTAAAAAGTGGAATGATCCGAATAATTATACAATCTGTATTGATGCATCTATTGGGATTGATTTATGTGTGGAACAAATTTGTGATTTATATAATTTATTGAATAACAATTAAAAGAAGAAGTAAAAACTCTTCTTTTTTTCTCTTATATGATATAATAAAATAGCAGGTGATAATATGAAATATGAAAATGTATATTTTATCAATGGAACAGCATATGCGGGAAAATCTACAATGGTAAAATTGCTTGCTGAAAAATATAATGGAATACTTTGCGAAGAAAATTATCATAATAGTGTTTTAGATAAATTAAATAAAGATGATTTCAAGGCATTATCTTATACTATCGATTTAAAAGATTGGAGAGATTTTATAAGAAGAACACCTGATGAATATGAAAAATGGATTAAGGATGTTACTAAAGAGTGTGAAATTTTAGAGTTAATGATTTTAGATGATTTAATTAAAGAAAATAGACCAATTTTTGTTGATACAAACATTTCTATAGAAACATTAAAAAAAATCTCTGA
>JAZOLP010000113.1:0-5232 GCA_045653225.1 Bacilli bacterium | reverse complement strand
TAAACAACTACAATATTATTCATAAAAGTTTTAATAAAGATATATCATATGTATTTGAAGTAAATGAGATGGATGCTGATAAAATCATCTATTATTTAATGATAGCAACTTCTAAACAAATAAAAATAGAGAATATTTCATCTATTAAAAATAAAGATGAAGAAATTGAAGTTGGTACTGATAAACCTATCGGTTCTAAATCTGCGATTGATGAAAATTAAAAAAGAACTTGTAAAACAAGTTCTTTTTTCTTTTTGATATTTTCCTACTTAAGCGTTAATATACTTACCAATAGCATTACTTAGATAATCATCTACGTCTTGTCCGTATTGCCAATACATTATACCAGCTAATCCCATTTGATGAATATATTCACATTTCATCTTAATACTTCTTTCATTATCAAATGAAATAAAAATTTTATTAACAGCATCATAGCGGTAAGGAACACCACATTCTTCATCAAAATATTCTTTCATAGTATCAGAAAGAGCATATGTAGTATCTAATAAATTATACCATTTCGATACACCACTTCCAACTTTTGAACCTGGACCATCACATTCTGATTGAACTGTTAAATAAAACGGAATACCTACTAATATTTGGCTGTTCAATACACCATATCCATTATATAATTTTACACTTTCATCAATTGAACAACTAGAAAGAGTCGCTCCTTTAGATGATTTGTATAATGCATTTTGATAATAACCATTACCAGTTGCCATAGAATATGTCATTAAATTAATATAATCTAAATAATCTTTTGAATTAGGTAGATCATATTTTGGGGGTTGCCATTTACCACCGCCTATTGCTGCTGTAACTAAATAATTAGGATTTTTCGCTTTCATCTTATTATAAATTGCCTTCATTAATAAAGTAAAATTACCAGCTTCTGATGATGAAGGAGTCTCCCAGTCAATATCAATTCCGTCAATTTCCATCTTTTCCACAAAATTTAAAATATTTGTAGCAAGTTTCTCTCTTAATGTAGCATCAGCTGCAACTGCTGAGAAAGCTCCAGAAGTTCCTTGATTTACAGAAATAACTATCTTTGTTCCACTGTTTTTAGCAAGTGGTTTTATGTAATTATTAATGTTATTAGTCATTCTTGTTTCATTAGTAAAGTTAGCATTAGCATCAATATCTAAGAACGCACAATAAATTATATCTAAAACGTTCATTGCGTTTTGAGTTATCGTATTATATGGTGTATAAATATAACCTGTTGCAAGGGCCTTTACTTTACCAGTACCTTTTACAAAAACACTAAATTCAAATAATTTTGTTTCATTTACATATGCTTTTAAAGTTACAGTTGTATCTTCTTGTGGATTTCTAAATAAACCTGTTTTAGAAACAATTTCATTATGAGTTGATTCCCATACAATTGGAATATCTAAATAATTGTCTATTAATGTAATATTTGTTGATAATTCTTTATAATCACTATACATTGAAGACAAATAATCAGTTATTTCATCATAATATTCTGTTGTGTCACGACCAATAAAACTTACTAATGTGCATATGCTTCCAGTAGAAAATTGTTGAGGATCTTGACTAAAGATTACTTTTGATCCAACAGTTATTTCCATTTTTTCAAATGTTTTATATAAAGGATACTCTGTATAAGCCATAATTACAAAATCATAACTACCTAATGTACTAATTGCATCACCGTTTTTCGCAATAGCACTTACATAGTAATTATCATTAACTTGTTTAATTCCAATTTTATGCCAATATCTACTTGTAAATCCTGTTAAACTACCATCAAACATCGTTAATACATCATATGTACTAATATGTTGATTAAATTTAGAAATTACAAAACTATCCAAATAAAAATCGTCATTATACTCATATTTTGCATACAAAACTTCGTTATTATATGTATTTTGTGTTAAATTTTCACAAATTACAGTGTAATTAACATCATAATACCATGCAACAAATTTAAAATCATCCTTTATTGGAGTTGGTAAAATTATATAGCCTAAATCATCAATATCACATAATGAATTAACAGTGCCGCCAAATGATTCAAAATAAATTTGCATTTGCGTATTTTTCCATTTCGCAATAAGTTCTAAATTATTATCAAAAACAAATTTTCCGTTTTCAATTTTCTCACCATTACTATACCAACCAAGAAACTCACTTCCAGCTTTTTCAGGAATAGGTAATTGATAATCGTCTCCATATAAAACATCTATAGAATATGGAGTATCTATATTATTAAATAAAATTTGGTATTTATTAGCTTTAAATGATCCAACTAAATCAATATCATTTAAAAATGAATATATTGTTTCTTTAAATAGTGAACCATTTAAATACCATCCATCAAAAGTATGCCCGACTTTAGTTGGTATAAACTCTTCAATTTTATTTCCATATAAAATATCTACAACTTCTTCTTTATTATCATACTTATAATTAATATGATAAGTAATTGGTTCATATTTTATAACAAAATCATTTCCCATATCAGGATGATATAAAGTACCATCCTCGATTAATTCATCTTTTGCGTAGACACCTACAAATTTATATCCTGGTAAATTTTCAATTTCGAATGTAATTTCTTCACCTGTTTTTACCTTAGAAACATAACTTTCTGTTGAATCAAATTCATCGCTGATATTTACTTCATATTCTAACGGAGTAAATATTGGTATTAATGATGTATCAGCTTTAATATTTAACTCTTGGAATAAGCCATCAATATATAAATTACTTCCACCTAATGATATTTTAATTGAACCATCCCAATCATAACCTGCAGGAACATTTACATTTTGCTTAACATGGTCAAAATCTAAAATAACATTTGTAATAGTATCAAAAGACATTAAAGGATTCCCATTTTCATCTAGTATGTCTACATTAACATGATGATTTCTAAAGAATTGTAAGTTATATTCAACATTTTTTCCTGTAACTATAAAATTATTTTCTCCATCTTCTAAATTAAAAATCAATTCATATGAAGATGAATAACTATTACCTTTATAAATTACAGTATATTTACTATTTGATTGAACATAATTTTTAATATCAATGTACGTAACAGTTTCATCTATTGTTTTATAATAAATTTCTTCTTTTTGTTCCATTCCACTGATTTTAATATTTTGTTTGCCACAAGATGATAACATAAACAATGTTATTAAAGTAATAATGTAAATTATTTTTCTCATTTTATCACTTTCTCCTAATAATAGTATATCATAATATAAAAGAAAAAAAGAGACTTTTAATAATAAAGTCTCTTACTTTTTTAGAATCCAACGTAACGGTTTTTAACGTATTCTTTAACTTCTTCATTTAAATTTTCAGTTACTTCTTCTACAGTTAGATATTGATAACTTAGAGTAGTTCCTTCTGGTAATGGAAGTTTACTTAAGAATTCGTTAAATTGTTCTTCAGAACGCTTAGCTTCTTCGTCATATGATAATTGGAAATTCGCTAAAGCTTTAAAGTTAGAATCTTTAGATACATTCCAACCTAATCCTAATAGTGTAACTTTTTTACCTTGATATGTTTCAGGATTAGCAAGAATATCACTATAGATAGCAACTAATGTCTTTAGTACATCATAACCATTAAAGTATACATAATTTGCTTTTTTAGCAAATGCTCTCCATAATTCAACAGCATCATCATTATCGAATAAATAACGATTACCAAATTGATATGCCCACATACTTTGACGGAATGGTTGATAGAAATGTTCTAAGAAATCAGCTTGAACAAAGTCTACAGCATCAGCATAATTAACGATTGCAGCAAACTCAGCCTTAGGTGCACTAATTTCTTCCGGACGATCACGCATTGGTTCTGCAGCGATAACTTCAAATTCAACACCATATTCAACTTGAGATGGATCTAGTTCTAATCCAGCTAGTACATTATATGCTAAAACATTTGCTGAACTTAAAGAATGCATTTTTGGAGGATAAACTACTCCAGTTTTAGCATTACGATGCCAATTTACATATTCAATACTTAATTCTTTATAAGCATCTAGTAATTCATTATATCCTTCACCAAAGAAGTTATTTTCAAGATTAGCAACATACCCTTCATAACGTGGATAGAAAATTGTTTTTTCATTAAAACGTTTATTAAATTCTCTAGTAATTAATTTTCTTTCTTCATCAACTTGTGAATTCCATTTAATAGAATATTCTGGGTCTCCTTTTGAATTCATAGCCATATTAATTTTACCCTCAGCAACTAATGTTCCTAATGCTAGATAAACTTCCTCAGCTGGTAAAACATCTTTTAAAGCATCAACAATTTTACGATATGATGCAGCAACAAAAGGGATTTGTTGTAATACTTTTAATACTTTTTCTTCTTGTGTTAACATGTTATTCTCCTATCTTTTTACTATTTTTTTCTTAAATATTATATCAATTTTTATCAAAAAAAACAACTAATTCATCTTGTTCTTCGATATCTTCTACAATTTTTTCATTAATTGTGATTTTGATAGTTTCAATCTTTTGATTTTTAACCTTTTGAACAGAAAGTTCAATATTATCAAATTCCAATATTTCTCCACCTTTCGGAAATGAATCAAGTGTAGATAGAATTAAACCGCCAATTGTGTCATAGTTACTATTCTCTTCATCAAATTCTAAGTCTAAATCACGGTTAACTTCTTGAATAGGTGTATCCCCATTAACAAGATATTGATTATCATTTAATCTTATGAAATTCTTTTCATCATCATATTCATCATAAATATTCCCAACAACTTCTTCTACAATATCTTCCATTGTTGCAATACCAGATACTCCACCAAATTCATCTAATAAAATAGCAATTTGATTTTTTGTATCTTTCATTACTTGGAATAATTTATTAATTTTCATCATGTCTCTTACATATAATGCTTTACGCATTACTTTGTCAATTTTAACGTTTTCAACACCTTTTTCAATAATTTCTTGCATCAAGTCACGAACATGAATCCAACCTATAATATTATCTCTTGTTTCTTTATAAACAGGAATACGTGTAAACTTTAGTTCAAAAATATCATTTAAGTATTCATTTAAAGGTTCTTCAATGTCAATCATAAACACTTTAATACGAGGTGTCATAATATCTGTTGCAGTAAGATCATTAAATTTTAATACACTTTCAATCATCTTTTGTTTTTCAACATCTAGTGTACCATCTTCAACACCTTCTTCAACAACTGAAAAA
>JAZOLP010000112.1:0-2087 GCA_045653225.1 Bacilli bacterium | reverse complement strand
ATTCATATCATATTGCGTCTAGAAGAACTAATGTAAAATTATTATTTGGAATAGTTAATATAAAGAAAAAAGTAGATTATAATAAATTAGCATTAACAAAACTTGGAATCAAAGATCAAGATGAACTTATTTTTCTTTCTCGTGAACTGTTAATTTTAATAGAAGAAGTTGCTCGAATATATTACCCAAATAGTACTAATCCAATTTATGAACTTACAATTGAAGAATTATTCTTATTAATTAGAGAAATTATATCTTTATTTTCTAATGTTATCTATGATATCGGGATTCCTAATTTAGAAAAATTAAAAGTATCCACAATTAAAGATTTAATTGTTTTAGGCGGCAAATTAAAAAAAGTATATAATCAAAAAGGTGTTCGAATTACAATAGGATTAATTAATGCATTATTCAAGTTACAAAGCGTTATTACTCCAATTTATTGGATTAAAAAAGGAACTAATGAATTGTCAATTGGCTCTTTATCACAATTTGTTACTAAATGTATGTTTGAAATAGTCGCAAAAGAAACTGCAAATGTATATAGTAAAAATTTTATAAATAATTAAGCAAAATATTTGAAATGATATTTATTATAATGTATAATAATATTAGAATTAGAATAATTCTAAAAAACGAAAGGAAAGCTAATGACAAAACAACGAAAACTAATACTTGCAATTATAAATGAATCTGATGGTCATTTAACAGCAGAAGATATTTTCATTGAAGCAAAAAGACGTATTAATAGTATTGCTTTTGCGACAATCTATAATAACTTAAATGTTTTAGTAGCTGAAAAGTATATAGCTAGAATTAAGTCACCTGGTAATCCTGACCATTATGATAAAGAAACATTACCACATGAACATGTTGTATGTGATTTTTGTGGTCATATCATGGATGTGAATGTCCCTGATATTAAACAAATGCTAGAAAAAAGATTAAAATTAAGTTTAACTTCTTTTAGTCTTGATATGCATTATGTTTGCGATTCATGCAAACAAAACTAAATTAGACATAAATTAATTTCATAAAAATTATTATTGGAGGTTAAAAAAATGGAATTAAAAGGATCAAAAACTGAACAAAACTTAATGACTGCATTCGCAGGAGAAAGCCAAGCAAGAAATAAGTACACTTATTTCGCAAGCGTAGCTCGTAAAGAAGGTTATGAACAAATTGCTGCTATTTTCGAACAAACTGCAAATAACGAAAAAGAACATGCAAAAATGTGGTTCAAAGCATTAGGTGAACTTGGAACTACAGCTGAAAACTTACTTGCTGCTGCTGAAGGTGAAAACTATGAATGGACAGATATGTATGATACATTTGCTAAAGAAGCTGAAGAAGAAGGTTTCACAAGACTTGCTTACCAATTCAGAGCAGTTGCTGCTATTGAAAAAGCACACGAAGAAAGATATCGTGCATTATTAAATAACGTTGAAATGCAAAAAGTATTCGAAAAAGCTGAACAAACTATGTGGGAATGTCGTAGCTGTGGTCATTTAGTAATGGGTAAAAAAGCTCCTGAAGTATGTCCAGTTTGTGCTCATCCAAAAAGTTATTTCGAAGTTAGAAAAGAAAACTACTAAAATAAAATTAAACAGGTGTATTTATACACCTGTTTTTTATAAAGTATAGTATTTAATTAATAAATATGTTATAATATTATTAAATTAGGAAAAAGGAGGATTATTATGAGTAAAAGTTTTATAGATGAATTTAAACATGATTTTTCTTTTTTAGAAGAATACGGTTTTGTATTTACTGTCGATCCTAATAATCCTAATAGACCGTGCTATAAAAATAATTACGGTGAGATATTATATTGGATAGAACCTTATTCTGGTTCAGGTTTTACAACTGAAATTTTTTATCAAATTAATGGTTGGAAATATAGCATTGTTATAAAGGAAGAATATAAGAAAATATTTAATAAAACAGCACTATTTAAATCTAAAATAAGATTGTTTAAAGAAGTATTTGAGTATTTAGTTTCTACTACTGGAAAGTTTTATAATTTAAATATAAATAAAACGATATCAAGGAGTTTAAAAGATGAAGAAGTGACTGATTTAAACATT
>JAZOLP010000111.1:0-7798 GCA_045653225.1 Bacilli bacterium | reverse complement strand
TTCATAGCCCCAAGCTGCATCTTTTTCCCATTCAGAATATTGAATTTTTATATTATACTTAGCTTCAATATCTTTTTGATGGGCTTGTTTAAATGTTTTATTTAAACCAATATAATCAGCATTAAATGGATCAGATTGTTTAACAGATTCAACTTTAATAACAAAGTTCATTGATTTACCATCAAAATTATGTTCATTATTATTATCATTTGGTGGAACCGAAACTACCGACCATTTGGCGTAGAATGTCTTATCTCCTGAAGAACCTTTATTAATTTTAGTAATTACTTTACCAGTATAATCACTATTATCATACCAACCTAAAAATTGATACCCAAAGGCATATAATGAAGGTAACTCTACATCAGAAGTTCCATCATATTCTTTTATTACATTAGATAAATCCCCATATGAAGAAATATAATTAATATTATAAGTTTTATTTTTAACACAAGATGTAATTAATAATAAGATGAAAAAAAGTATAAATATTTTTAAAAAATTATTTTTATTCATTTTTTTCCTCCTTTTGTACAAAAATGTTACTATATTTATTTTTTATAATCTTTTCTTAAGTTCTTCAGTCATTGCTTCAAAGCCAGGTTTTTCTAATAATGCAAACATATTCTTTTTATAACTTTCAACACCTGGTTGATTAAATGGATTAACACCTGTCATATAACAGCATACGCCACAGCTAAACATAAAGAAGTAAAGTAGATATCCAATGTTATAAGCTGTAATCTTTTCAATGTTTAAAACTAGGTTAGGAACTTCACCATCAACGTGTGCTAGTATTGTTCCTTGCATTGCCATCTTATTAACACTGTCTAAGTCTTTTCCTTCAAGATAGTTAAGTTGATCTAAGTCAACTTCTTCTTTCTTAAGAATAAGATTTTCTTCAGGAGATTCAACGTTAAGAACAGTTTCAAACATAATTCTCTTACCTTCTTGAACATATTGTCCCATAGAGTGAAGGTCAGTTGAATAAACTAAACTTGCAGGGAATACTCCTTTTCCGTCTTTTCCTTCTGATTCACCATAAAGTTGTTTCCACCATTCACTAATAAATGATAGTTTTGGTTCATAGCTTACTAAGATTTCTACATCTTTACCTTTTTGATATAAACCATTTCTGCATGCAGCATATAATAATGCAGGATTTTGTTCAAATTCATTGTTAACTGCATCAAGTCTTGCTTGTTCAGCACCATTCATAAGTTCATCGATTGAAATACCTGCAGCTGCAATTGGAAGTAAGCCTACAGCTGTAAACCAAGAATATCTTCCACCGATATCATCTGGTACGATAAATGTTTCATAACCTTCTTTAGTTGCAAGAACTCTTAATGCTCCTTTAGCTTTATCTGTTGTAGCATAAATTCTTTTTGAAGCTTCTGCTTTTCCATATTTATTTTCTAGTAATTCTTTAAATAATCTAAATGCAACAGCTGGTTCAGTTGTTGTACCTGATTTAGAAATAACATTGATAGAGAATTCTTTATTTTCTAAATATTTTAAAAGTTGAGAAGCATATGTTGAAGAAAGAGTGTGTCCTGCAAAAATAATTTCAACATCTTTTTCAGTTTTGAAATATGGTTTCATTGCTTCAATGACAGCTTTAGCACCAAGATATGATCCACCAATACCAATAACTACTAAAACTTCTGAATCTTTTCTGATTTTTTCTGCAGCTTTTTTAATTCTTGCATATTCTTCTTTATCATATTCTTGAGTCCAGTTAACCCATCCTAAGAAATCATTACCAGCACCAGTTTTTTCAACTAATGTTTTTCTTGCTGCATAAGCACATTCTTTTAAACCAAGTACTTCTTGTTCTTTTAATAAATTAGCTATATTTTTATAATTTACTTTTACGCTCATACAAATTTCCTCTTATTCAATATTATTTATAATTTCCATAACTTCAGCTTTTAAGTTTTCAATAAATGCTTCAGCAGATGCTTTATCTTTATCTTTAATAGCAATATAAATCTTTAGTTTTGGTTCAGTACCACTTGGTCTAAGAGCAAACCATCCACCATCTTCATATATATATTTAAGCACTAATGATTTAGGTAAAGTAATAGGAGTTTCCACACCGTTAGTAGTACTTACACTCTTATCATAATCTTCAACAGTAACGATAGGTTTTCCACCCATTGAAGTAATTACAGAGTTTTGGAAGTGTGACATAATTTTCTTAATTTTAGCTTGTCCTTCAAGTCCAGTTAAAGAAATATTTTGAACACCTTCTAAATAGTAACCATATTCTTCATAAATTTCATCTAATACATTAACTAAAGTTTTACCTTGTTCTTTATAATAAGATGCAACTTCTGCAAGAAGTAATGTTGCTTGGAATGAGTCTTTATCTCTTACAAATGGTTTAATTACTGAACCATATGATTCTTCATAACCAAAGAAGAATGATTTTTCAGTGTTTTCAATAAGTTTTGCTTGTTCACCAATAAATTTAAATCCAGTTAAAGTTTGTACAAGTGTTAAATTATGTTTATCACAAATATCTTTTGCAATATTAGATGTAACAATTGTATTATAAACACAAGCATTCTTATCATGAGGAACATTTAGTGCTAAATAGTTAAGTAAGATAGCACCAGTTTGGTTACCTGTAAGTAAAACATATTCACCTTCATTATTAAGTGCTGCGATACCCATTCTATCAGCATCAGGGTCAGTTGCGATTAAAATATCAGCACCAACTTCTTTACCTAATTTTAAAGAATATTCAAATGCACTTGATTCTTCTGGGTTAGGTGATTTTAACGTTCTAAATTCACCATCTGGAACCATTTGTTCAGAAACAGGAATTACAGTATAACCTTGTTCTTCTAAAAGTTCTACCATGAATGCGCAACCAGTACCATGAAGTGGAGTATAAACAATTTTTATATTGTCTTTTTGTACCTTATTTACAGGAATTGTTTTAACTGCTTCTAAGTAAGGAACATCTACTAAACTATTAATTTCTAGAATTTTACCTTCATTTACAAGTTCTTCATAAGGTTTAACTTCTATATTAAACATATCAGTAACATTATTAACTTCATTAGTTACTGCATCTGCAAGATGTGGTATTAATTGACATCCTTCATCATCATATACTTTATACCCGTTATATTGTGGAGGGTTATGACTTGCAGTAATCATAATACCACCAGCACATTTAAGGTGTCTAACTGCAAAACTAAGTTCTGGAGTAGGACGAAGAGCTGTGAATAAATATACTTTCATACCATTAGATGCAAGAACTTGTGCAGCAGCTTTAGAGAATTCAATTGACCCTCTTCTACAGTCATAAGCAATAACGCATCCTTTTTCTAATGCATTTTCATATTGTTTTACCATAAAATTCATAAATCCTACAGTTGTTTTTCTAACAATGTATTCATTCATTCTATTAGTACCCATTCCAACAATACCTCTTAGGCCTGCTGTACCAAATGCAATATCCATGCCAAATGCATCTTCTAATTCTTTTTCACTCATTTGTTCAATTTGTTTTAATTCATCTAAAGAAACATGGTTTTTCCATAATTCTACTTTATTTAAGATTTCTTGATTCATATTTAATTCTCTTCCTTTCCATAACGATCAACGAAATTGCAGTAAGCTCCTAAGATACCACCATCATTTTTGAAATGAGCTGGAATAATATCCACAGTATCTTGGAATCCATCAACAAGGTAGTAATCAGCAAAAGCATTAATTTCTTGCCCAAAGTCGTCTCTTGCAGAAACACCACCACCAATAATAATTGCCTCAGGGTTAAAGATATAAACTAAGTTAGCAATTCCCTTACCAAGATTTCTATAAAATTCCCCAACAACTAATTGAGCAACTTTATCTCCTTGATCGTATAAGTCAAATACATCTTTTCCTTCTTCAACTTCTAAACCTCGTAGTTTAGCACTCTTTAATAAAGCTGTTATTGATGCCATTTTTTCCCAATGAACACCATCAACAAGCATTCTACCAATTTCTCCAGCATTATAATTATTACCACGCCAAAGTTTATTGTTAACAACAATTGCACCACCAATTCCTGTACCAACAGTCATTACTAAATATGTTTTATATTTCGAACCTGCTCCCATTTTGCATTCGCATGCTGCAAAACTATTTACATCATTATCCGCAACAATTCTTAAGCCTAGTTCTTCCATAAATAATTTTTCAAAATCCCATTCCCCAAATTGAGGAATTGCATCAGGAGGAGTAATCATACATCCTTTATCATAGTTAATACTTCCTGCACAAGAAATACCTACACCCTCAATGTCTGGATGTTTCTTTTGGCTCTTCTTTGCTTGAGCAATCAATCTATCTGTTACGTCTTTATGTCCTCTTTTGTAATGTGTTGCAAACATTCCTTTTTCTAAAATGATACCATTTTCAATAATACCAAATTTAATGTTTGTACCACCTATATCAAAACATAATAATTTCATACTTTACTCCTTCTATATAATTTGAATATCATCAACAACAATTTGTAAATTATTGCGCAATGTAACGTTCCCTGTAATTATTACAATAGAACCTATTTCAATATTTTGATAACGTGCATAGATTCTAGGGAATATTGTAAGTTCAATTTCATTCATATTATCTTCAATAACAGCAAAAGCCATTGGTTCATCTTTTTTGGTTTTTATTTCTTTTATCTTAGTTAAGATACCTAATGTTTTTATTTGCATATTCTCTTTAGCATCTTTAATGTATGCTAATTTCTTTGATTGATATATATGTGAATATTGTTTAAAGAAGTTATATTTTATGTTTAATCCAATAACTTCTTTTTCTTTTTCAAGTAATATTCCATAAGGATATTCTTCGTCTGAATAAGTAACCCCTTTCATTCCAGGAATATTTTCATAATCTATTAAATCAATATGAAGTTGCGCTGTTTCAATCATTGTTTTTTTAGTTAAATTGAATTCATCTAGTGCGCCACTATATATTATGTTATTTATTAAACTAAATGGAATAATATCTTTTGTTCTAATTAAAAAGTCTTTAAATGAAGTGAATTTACCTTTTAATCTTTCTTCCATTATTTCTTTTACTTTTACTTCCCCTAAACCTTTAATTATGTTTAATGGAAATAAAATTTTATTATTTACAGATACAAAATAATTTAAAGATTCATTAATGTTTGGGCCTAAAACAGCAATATTTTTTCTTAATGCTTCTTTATAATAACTAACAATATCATTATTACTTCCTATAAAAGTTGTCATTAAAGTAGACATATAATAAGTAGGATAATGACATTTTAGATAGGCTGTTTGATAAGATAATTTTGCATAAGCCACACTATGAGCTTTATTAAACCCATAATCTGCAAATTTTACAATATAATCATATATCTCTACAGCAACATTTTTTGAATATCCTTTATTAATACTTGAGTTAACAAAAGAAATTCGTTCTTGTTCTAATACATCTTTTTTCTTTTTTGAAACAGCTCTTCTTAAAATATCAGCTCTGCCAAGTGAGTATCCAGCAAATTTAACTGCTATTTGCATAATTTGTTCCTGATAAACAATTGTGCCATATGTATCTTTTAGAATATGATATAAGTCTTCATGTGGGTATGATACTTTTTCTTTACCAAATTTTCTTTTTATAAATGTCGGAATAATATCCATAGGTCCAGGTCTATATAAAGCCAAAGCACTTATTATATCATCTAAAGATGCAGTATTAAGTTCTTTAATTACTTTACTCATACCAGCTGATTCTAATTGGAATACACCTACAACATCACCAGTAGCTAACATTTTAAACACTTCACGATCATTTTCTTCTTTAGGTAATATAAAATTTGGATTATCTAATTTGATTAGTTCAATTGTCTTACTTATATTAGTTAAATTTTTTAATCCTAAAAAATCCATTTTAAGTAATCCTAAAGACTCTAAATCGCTAGCTTCGAATTGAGTTTGATAAATACTGTCAAGACCATTATCTAACGCTGTATAATTAACTAAAGGATATTTGGTAATTATAATACCTGCAGCATGTGTAGATACGTTTCTAGGTAAACCTTGAATACGACTAGCAACATTTAATAGTTTATTAATATCTTCATATTCATCCATTAATTGTAATAATTCATTGGATGATTCAATAATTTCACTTAATAATGGTATATTAGACTTATATTTGTCTAATTCAATATTTAAATACTTTAACACTTGTTTTAAATGAGTATCTTTAGTTTTATAAACTCTTGCTGTATCATTAATAGCTAATTTAATTTGAAAAGTACCAAATGTACATATATGAGCAACTTTTGATGCACCATAACGTTTACCAACATATTCAATAACTTTATCTCTTTCATCATCAGGGAAGTCAATATCAATATCCGGCATTGTTATACGTTCTTCATTTAAGAAACGCTCAAATAATAAATTGTATTTTATAGGATCCACATCAGTGATTCCTAAACAATATGCTATTAAACTAGCTCCAGCAGAACCTCTTCCTGGTCCTACATAAATATTATTTTTTTTAGCAAATTTAACGTAATCCCAAACAATTAAAAAATAATCTGAAAATCCCATTTTTACAATGGTATCATATTCCTTTTTTAGTCTGTCTACATATATACTAACATTTGCATTAGGAATACTCGCAAGTCTTTTCTTTAGACCTAACATACCTAATTCATATAAGTATTTATCTGCATCAATATTATCATCATATTTAGGAAGTTGAAATTTGCCAAATTCAATTTCAACATCACATTTTGATGCGATATAATTAGTATTATTTATTAAAGTTGGATATTTGTTAAATAAGAATTCTAATTCTTCTTTATGATATAAATAACTATTTGATTCAGATTCATTAATATTTACTAAATTACCGTTATTTAAAATAGATTTTAAAACAACATACGCATCCATTTCTTCCAAAGTTAAATAGAACACTGGTTGTAATGCCACCATTTTAACATTTAGAGAATCGAGAATTTGATAATAATTGTCGATATTGTTTCTATCATTTAGTGTAGTTAAACTAATACCTACAAATAACTCATTAAATACTGAATTTAAAATATCATAATGAAATTTTATTGCATTTTTATTTGAATTTTTTAAATATGAATAAAAAATACTTTCTATTCCTGGTGTTACAGCAATTAAACCTAATGAACATTTTCTTAAGTCTTCAATATCTATTGGATTAGCATTTGTTTTATATCTACTTGAAATTCTCATTAAATTTCTATATCCAACAATATCTATTGCGTATAATAAGATACTACTTACTACACCATTTAAACTATATGGAACTTTTAAGCCTATAATTGGTTTTATTCCTTCTTTTTTACAAGCATTATAAAACTTAAGTGTCCCATGCATAACACCTTCATCTGTTACAGCAAGACTCTTATATCCATATTGTTTTGCTGTATATACTAACTTATCAATGCTACATGTACTTTGTAACATTGAATATTCACTTCGAACATATAAAGGAACAAAATCCATGTGCACTCTCCTTACATAATAATCCATTCTTATTATACAATATTTATTAATTATTTTCAATTAATAATAGAAGAAAAAAAATATTGTCTATTAAAATGTATTTTTTTTATGTTTTTTTAGGAAATAGATACTAATAAAGCAGATTGAAATTGTTATAAATATACCTAAACTAATAAATAGAATTGATACTAAATAACTCGGTGCATTAATTTTCTTATAATAATCTATATAGCTAGTATTATTAAAATTCAGTATTTCTAATGTGT
>JAZOLP010000110.1:0-4418 GCA_045653225.1 Bacilli bacterium | reverse complement strand
GTTTACGCGTTAGCTTTAATTAGAATAGCATTATGCTTCTGCCCGCAAAATCAATGGTTAGTAGCTGATGCTCCTTTAACATGGGCTATCTATCGTAATATTCCATTTGCTTTATTAGGAATATTAATAATCGTATTATTCTTTATTAGCGCTAAGAAAAATCAGGATAAAGAATATCGTTTCATGTGGCTAACAATTGTTTTAAGTTTTGCTTTTTATATTCCTGTTGTTTTATGGGCAGATTCGGTGCCTGCAATTGGATTCTTAATGATGCCTAAAACATGTGCTTATGTGTGGACAGTCTTAATAGGGTTTATATCTATGCGAAAGAGTCTTAGATAAAATAAATATTATATCTGTGACATACCACAAAATAATTAAAATGTAAAAAGGACGGCTCAATATATAAGTTGAACCGCCCTTTTTGATTAAAGCAAATCGTGCTCGATAGATTCAGCCATGTTGGCTTTGTATTATTTGAAGATGTGAACGTAGATATTGCCCTAGATATTTTAGATCATCTTCTACTTCACTAACATAGTAGTTTGCATTTCACTTTCACCATCTTCAACATGTCCTTTAGGAAATCCATAAATGCCTTTCAAGTTTTGAATTAGTAAATACTAAATATTATTATTTATTCTTGTGAAAACTACTGCTCCATATGATTTCTTATAATTCAATTCAATCACCTCTATAAATTCTAATTTATCTTGTACCATAATTATATCACAATACATTCAAAATATCATTTTTTAAGTATAATTACTATTTTGAAACCACCTACTATATCGTTTAGTAAATAGAACGCCAACTAACACACATTCATTATAAAAAATATCATTATTTGATGAATCTTTATTTATAATATCTAATACGTAGGAGACTCGAACCCCTTTAAAAGTACAAAAAAAGGCTTGACACATTGTATCAAACCTAACGTTTTCAAATGGTGCCAGTGGCGGGACTCGAACCCGCACGGTATTGCTACCAGAGGATTTTGAGTCCTCTTGTGCTTTTGTGATATTAATATACTACACCTTGCTTTAGATTTCAAGTAAATAGTTTTAAATTCAAATTAAATTCCTATTTTTTTGCATAATTTCTATTTTCAAAAATAATTTAGCTACAGCTACAGAGGCAAATAAAAGGGTAATACTAACCTTTAATTTGCTCATAGGTTCAAATGAAAAGAACAAGCCGTTTTGACTTGCTCTTTTCTAGGTTATTCTTAAATTAACTATATTGTATTGTTCTATGTGATAATTACTATTTTTCTGCATAATAATTATTTTTCTGTCCGAATTCAGTTGCAGTTGCAGAGGCAAATAAAAGGGTAAAACTAACGCACAAGGCAAAGGCACGCCTCCCGAGCCCACCGAAGACACGGGAGGGCTTTAGGACAAGGTGCCAAGCCTATGCGTTTGCAACGTTTTCCCCATTATTTCCAAGTTTGAAGAACTCATCAAAAAGTTGTTTTGTGTTTTCTAAATCTTGATGCAAATATCGTTTAGTGATAGTTATATCTAAATGTCCCAAAAGGTTTGCGATAAGGTCATAATTAGCGTTGTTATGCACTAAAGTTGTTGCGAATGTATGCCTCAAAACATGAGGGCTAAACTTTTCAAAGCCAAGTTTTTTCTTTATGCGTTTGAAAAGTTCCTCAATTTGATCGTATGTTGCCTTAAATAAATACTTTTGATTTGTGTTTTTTAAAGTTGCTAAATAAGGGCTTAAATAAGCGTTTTTAAACGATTCAGTGAAAAAGACATATCTCTCCCTTCCGTTTTTAGTTTTCGTTAATAAGACGCAATTTGCGTCTAATTTTACATTTTTAGTTTCTATATGGCATAATTCGTTAATACGAACGCCAGTATTTAGAAACATATGCAAAATAACTTTAAACTCAAAACGAATTTTAGAGGTTTCAATGTAAGCAAGAAGTTTTGACACTTCGTTTTTTGTGAGAGTGTTAAAGCGTTTATCTTCTTGCTTTAACTTAGGAAAAGACATCAAATCTTCATTAAGTATCTTACAATACTTAAAGGCGGTTTTTAAGTGTGTGATACGTTTGTTGATAGTGTTGTTACTTAAATTTTTGCTTTGCATTTGGATTACTAAGTCAGTTAAACTATCAGTTGTAATATCAGTATCGTCTAGAATGTTAAGAGAATTTAATTCTCTTAGTAATGGGGGTATTGCTTTCTTGTAAAAGTCAAAAGTCCCTTCAGTTTTAAACACTTTTACATTGTTTAAGTGTCTTGTTAAAATTTGCGTAATTTTCATCAAAAAATCTCCTATCCGTGCGAAATTCAAAAGCACAAATAGGTTGTTACTTTCATTATTTTTGGAAATAATTTTAGTAATTGGTGCCAGTGGCGGGAGTCGAACCCGCACGAGGTCTCCCTCAAAGGATTTTGAGTCCTCCGCGTCTACCATTTCACCACACTGGCATCTGTAAGTATTATATCAAATATTTTGTTTTATTGCAAGGCATAAGAAAGTATTTAGTTTTACAATATTTTTAACTTGAAAAATACATTAAAAAATGATAAACTATTTTCGAGGTGTTTTATATGAACTGTAATGAATTTATTAAAAAATTGAAAAATACTTTTAATACTTTAGGTATTAATGATGTAATAATTAAAAACGATTCTTTAATTATTCCAATTGAAGAAGAAGAGGGAATGCCTAGTTATAAAATAGCTGTTTCTTTTATTGAAGAAGGTTATTTATCTATCTATACTTCTTTTAAACATAATGCGGTATTAAAAAAAGAATTAGTTGAATTACTTAAAATTATTAATACTTTTAATGAACAATCTTTTTTAAAGTTTATTGTAAAAAAAGAATTTATTAAAGTTGAATATAATATGCCTGAATTATTAAATAATAATGTTGAAAAAGTTATAAGTATTATAACTATTATTCCAAATATTTTATTTGATTTTTATAAAGATTTAGTTAAATATTTAGCTTAAGTTTGGAGCATTATATGAAGAAAAAGAAAAAAGAAAATTTAAAACCATGTGGTTTTGCATGGTTAATATATCGTACTTACTCAAGTATCTTAGTGAAAATTAGATTTAAACTTAGATTTGATCGTAGTGAGTTTAAAAATCGTAATAAAAAAGAAGGTTGTGTAGTTTTATATAATCATGCATGTAATTATGATCATTATATTTCAACTGCTTTTTTTGGTAGAACTAAAGTAAATTATGTTATTTCTAATCGTTTTATGTTTAATCCAGTACTTAGATTTGTACTTAATTTAGTAAAAGTTATTCACCGTGATCAATTTAAAAATGATACTGCTTCAATCCTAAAAATGAAAAGAGTCATTGAACGTGGTGGTATTATCGCAATAGCTCCTGCTGGCCAAGTATCAATTAATGGAAATATGCCATTTATTAATCCAGTAATTGTGAAACTTTTAAAAATGTGTAAAGCTGATGTATATACATTACAATCTAATGGTACTTATTTAGCTGCACCTAAATGGTCTTTAGAAAAACGTAAATATCCAATAAGTGTAAAATGTGTAAAAACTTTAAATAAAGAAGAAATTAAATCGCTAGATACAGATACATTATATAAAAAAATTACCGATGATCTTAATGTAAATGATAGATTACTACAAAAGGATTTAATGATTAAGATTAAAGGGGAAAATTTATCTAAAGGACTTGAAAATATTTTCTTTATTTGTCCAAAATGTAATCATAAATATACTTTTAAATCTATTGGTAATATGCTTGTGTGTAAGAATTGTGATAATACAATCATTTATAATCAACATGGCTTTTTAGAAAAATCTAATAATTCTGATGTTCTATTAGAAGATGAATCATTATGGTGTGAATATCAAAAACGCGAAATTATGGCACAAATTAAGGCTAATACTTATTATTTAGAGTCTAATGTTTCATTTTATTCTAATCCAAATAAAGAATTTAAGTTAGAATTAGTAGGAAAGGGCAAATTAATTTTTGATATTAATTCTCTTAAATATATTGGTACATATCTTGGAAAAAATATAGTAAAAGAATTTAATTTAAATATTTTAACACAATTTCCATTCTCACCTAATGTAAGATTTAATATTCCAGATGAATCTGGTATGTTAGAATTTGTTCCTGATAATAAACAAGAAGTATATGAATGGGCTTTATGTATAGATGCTTATCATACATTAAAACAAGAGGAAAAAGAAAATGCCGCTAGTTAAAACAATCGTAGAAAAGTATGATAATAACTTAAAGGGTGTAGTATTTTATAATAATAAGGAATATTCATTAGATAATCTAATCAAAGATGAAGAAGTTGAAATTGAAATATCAAAAGATACATCAAAAGTTTTATTAAAAAGAATTTTAAAAGAATCACAAAGTAGAATTAATCCTGAATGTGGAATT
>JAZOLP010000109.1:0-17767 GCA_045653225.1 Bacilli bacterium | reverse complement strand
ATCACTAGACAAATTTCTAGATAATATATGTACAGATTTATAATTATTTCCATCAAATAATTTTAATTCGTACATTGGTAATCCCAAACGTGTTATTTTTTTAACTTTCTCAATAATATAATCTTGAGAATTATCAATATCACTATGAGTTGGGCCACAATGACACGAATCATAACCTGTTAATATTTCACCAACATGATATTCTGAATCATCGTTAAATATCCTATTTCTTATTACTTGATTTAGTGCTGAAATACGATTATTTGTGTAAGTCACTAATTTTATACAATTTAAATTTTTACTATCTGAAGCAAATTTGAATAATGGCGTGTATGTATCTAATATTGTATGAATATTATTACATACGTTAATTGTATAATTATCGTCTTCAACAGATTTAAATTTATACAATGGTTTTACTCGAAGATAATCTAATACTTTATACAAAATACTTTCCTTTTGTCTATAAACTTTTTCTAATTTTATTAAATGACAATCTGTAAAAGTTTTAGATATATGATTTTGTTTTACCGGACACAATTGTTTTGCATCTCCGCTTCAGATAATAATATTTTTATATGTTTTACACAATCTATCCTTAAAAAAGTAAAACATTTCATCGTTAATCATACTACATTCATCTACAATAACTACTTCTTGATATGGCATTTTTACTGCAAACTGTTGGTTAAATCGTAAATCTCTAGCATCAAATTCTAAAATATTTAAATTTGGTGCAAATCCTAGCAATGAATGTATTGTCGTAGCATGATCACTTAATAATAGTTTTGCTTTATTTGTTGGAGCCGCTACTGTGTATAAAATTCTATTTTTATTTAAAATGTCTATTAACATTTTAAGAATTGTGGTTTTACCACTTCCAGGTTTTCCAGATAAACATATCATGTCTGGATTACCATTTTCTATAAAATTAATTAAGCTAGATAATGCACTTAATTGTACATCATCTAGCTTAACCTGATATTTTTCTTCGAGTTCATTAATATTTTTAAGCATTCTTCTTACGCTTACGTTTAGGCTTTGGTTCAGTAGGCTGTTCAACTACAATTGCTGAAGCAGGAGCTGGTTCTACAACAAGCTTTTCAGTACTTCCAAATCCGCCTTCACCACGAACTGTATCGGAAAGTTCTGTAACTTCCTCAATATTTACATTATCATATCGTAGGAAAATTACCTGTCCTACTACATCACCAACCTGAAATATCTTATAATCCTGTCCAGAACACATTACTGTAGCATCAACATCTTTAATACCCATCCAATTGCGTACCTTATTGAGTATTACTTCAAACTTAGTTGGAGTATGAATTTTACCAAAACGAATTTTCCACTCACCACGATAATCTGCATCAATAGTACAAGGAGCGTTTCTAATAAATAGATCATATTTACTAATACGACTATTTGGCACAATAAATGCAAATACATTATTTGGCATCTCAGTTGCAAAACCAAGACCATACTCAATATACTTATCAGTTTCTACACGTGATGTTGCTACTAGATCCATACCTACTGATCCAGGTGTTGCGTTTGTTGGCACTACTGCCTTCTTACAAAGTTTCTTAAATTTAATATTAATCGAGTTGTTCATATACAATTGAATATCTCCTACGTGGTTTTCGTAGTTTCTGTCTAGTATTTGGATTTTGCATATTCTCCTTATGTGATACTGCTCTCAAATTATAGACTGCATTGTTAGATGGATTGCCATCAATATGATCTATCTCAAACCCCGCAGGAATTTCCCCACGAAAAGCTTCATATATTACTCTAGCTGTATTAATAGATACTCGCTTTTTATTAACCATAATTGTGTGTCTAACATAATTTCCACACCTATAACCTACTAGTGGTCGTCCATACTTATTAACAACATAACCACTTTCTGTAACACGATACGTAGTATCTTTAATAACTATTATATTTTCTTTTCGCATAATCTTGTTATTTTGATCTATTTAAAATTATTATATAATTATTTTATGAGCATTTACTCCAGCCACAATTCTGGCATTGTATACAGCCCCCCTGTCGTACTAATGGTTCTCCACATTCTGGACATTTATCCGATGTAGATGCAACCATTGGTTTTTCATTTTCATTAATTTGTTGACACAATGTTCATCCACTACTAGTAAATTCCTTAATAGTACGTGAAATAATATCTGGACATGATAAACCATCAATTTGCTGACCTTTTGCCTTAGCTAATTGACATGCTGGACAATGAATGCCTTTGAGTTGATCCTCAATTTCTTCAATTTTAACACCAGATCGAAGTGCTAATGAAATCAATCTAGTATTTGAATTTAAATTTGCTTGGCATATACCTCCTTTAGAAGTATGCGTAAATACCTCAACTAAATTATCATCTTTATCAAGATTAGTAGTTATGTATAATGTACCACACGCACATTTCTTACAATGAGTAGCACCTACGGTTGTTCCAAGTTGCTTACGTGAAATTGGAGAAATGGAATTGAATTGTGCATTGTTTTCATTTGCAGATTTATCATTTTGATTTGATTTATCTGTAGTAAGAATTGGATCTCGACTACCTTCAACATATGCTGTAACACCTTTTAAACCCCGTTTCCATGCCAATATATAAATATTCTTAATATCTTCAGGAGTTGTAGTTTTTGGAAGATTTAATGTGGAACTAACTGCAGTATCTAGTGCATTTTGTATTGCAGATTGAATGCCAATACGTCCTTTATAATCAATATCATTGGCTGTTATTAATGTTTCTGGATGCCAGTTTAAATCTAATGCCTTTTTGATTACTGGGGCCCATACCTCGTATGAAACTTCTTTATCACCATTTAATGATTTAGTATTACGTATATAACTCTTTGAAAACCAAGGTTCTACGCCTGTGGAAATCTGTAACATAGTTCCAATTGATCCAGTAGGTGCAACACTTAGCAATGAACAATTACGAAGAGAATTCCATTTTTTCAATAATTTAATTTCATCTTCTGTAAAATTATTTTTAATAATAGTTGCATCCCATACTTTTGAATCATATCCTGGAAAATCTCCACGTATTTGTCCTAGTTCAACACTAGCATATACTGAAGATCTAAATATAAATTTCATTAAATCTGATAAATAATCAATTGATTCTTTAGAACCATATACTAAACCAAGCTTAATAAACATATCGTGTAAACCCATTATACCAATACCCAAATTTCTAAATTTAGCAACCTGGTCTTTTTGCTCCTGTAATGCATGATTTGAAAGATTCTCATCAATAATATCATCCATTGCTGTAACAATACTAAAAATATCATTTTTTAATTCTCCCAAATTTAGCATTGCTGTTTCTGTAAATGGATTTACTACATATTCTGATAAATTAATTGAAGATAAATTGCATGCAGAATGCTTTGCCAATGGCTGTTCCAATTTGTTATCCTAAGAGCTTTTTATCTCTTAGTTCTTACAGTTTCCTGTAAGTTCGGCATATATTTTTGATAATTCTTTATAAAATAATTTCCTACTAGTAAGTCCAAAAACTAGCATAATACTTCTAGGATCTTTATATCCGGTCAATCTAGATAATTCACTAAATAATGGAGTCAATCCATTCAATGGAAGATCTTTATATCTTTCAAATTTAGGAAGCCATTGTTGTATTTTAATTTTTAAACGCTCTCTTTCTTCTTGTTTAGTTTGAGCATTTTTTAAATTAGCTGCTTCCAATCCTTTCTTATTATTTATTCTAAAAACATGCAAACATTCTTTGGAACAAAATATAGGACGCGTTCCGGACGTATCACAAGGGCGATATGTAAAATTTTTACCGCATTGTTTACATGTAGTTTGTTTATAATTAGAAAGGGCACGATTCTTCACGGTTTGAATTCCTTTAGACAGTCCATTTCTCATTTGTTTGGCAATTTCTGGATTATTCCACCTTTCTTTTGTGGCCTTTCCTATTTTATTTTTTGTTTCCAAACAACACATTCCTCCATTTTGACCACCGCATTTTAAATTATAACCTTTGTTTCTTTGGGTAGAATTATAGAAAGAAATCCAATATATTTCTCTTTCGTTTAATAGTTCTAAACTATCTAATTCTTCTATTACCTCCCATTTAAAATTGTCATAGCCATATTTTAACAGTGCTTTGTGGAAATATACTGTAGGTCTATCTGTTCGTTTTGAATCTTTATAATGTTCTGATCTTCTATGTTCTAGTGAATTTATACTTTGACCTATATAAATTTTTTGGTTTACTAAATTTGTTACTTTATAAATTATCATCGCACACTCGTGGTTAAATTATATTTATTCATTAACTATGCTCTACACTGTCTTTCAGCCTTTCGCAATCTGAAAGATTAGCACGGTATTAACATAGTAAAATAACAAAAAATATTTGAAAATTCCAAATATTTTATATCTTTTTTACCTTAGTCTTCACCGTTTTTGCGCGATTTTACTGCGGCAAACAACATCTACCGCAGGGGTTGCAAGTTTCAATTTGATATGAATCTACAAATTCCATCAAATTGTAATTGCGAAACCTATTTGTATATATTACACCTGGTTCTGCATATTTACATGCCTGAGTACACAAAATATTAAATAGTCGATTTGCTTCTGAATCTCCAGAAATAACCCGATTCATAAAATCATCATCAATTTCCATCGATAGGTTAGCTTTATTGATTTTATTCAAATCAGACTTAATAGTCATAAATGTTTCTGCTTCTGGATGATTAATATCTAAAGACATTAATAATGCACCTTTTCGACTACCTCCTTGGCTTACACTTTCAGTAACAGTGTTAAAAATTTCCATAAATGGTACAATACCATCAGATTTAAATTTTCCAGCAATAGAAGCACCTTTTGGACGAATTTTACTTAGCGATAAACCTTGTCCTCCCTGTGCTTTGTATGTCATAGCAATATTTTTAGCAGCATCCATAATGCCATCTAATGAATCTTCAATATAACCATGTGAATAGCAATTACTCATACTGCCTCGATTTGTACCACGATTTGATAGTGTTCTACCTCCAAACAAAAACTTTTTCTCAACAATCAATCGTCTAATTTCTGGATTTCCACCACTAACACGATCAAACCATTCATCTAACGATTCATTGTTATAACGATATTTTTTCTCCCAAATATCAATACCTAATTGGTCATCATTTAACCATTCTTGTATAGTCATATTATATATATAATAAAAAGAAGGAACTAAATATAATTCCTTCTTTTTCGTTTACTGGCTCTTACGTCCGCATCTTCTACACCAAAAACAATATATTGTCCATTTCGACAATCATAAGTTGGTATATAATTTAATTCAAATTCACATCTATTCGATTGATATACTGCTTTTCCATAAATATCTTCTCGAATCGATGGCATTAATTCTTTTGCCAACGCTAATGCTTCTGTTTTATTACTTGCTACAGCTAATACTTCATCATTTGATTTTTTACGTACTTCGACGCGACGAATATATCGTATTTTTTCTTTTTTATTTTTACCTAACGTATATATATATTTACGTTTATGTACAAATGGTGCTATAGTGTTAATAACTACTCCAGCACCTTCATTTTCAAAAGCTTGTTTACGTTGCAAATAATTAACAATAAAAGTTATTAATTCTTCACCTACAGGTCTACCACATATTTTCCATCACACAGTAGCATCAAAAATAACAGTAATCCCTTGTTCAAAAGCTTTTTTCTTAGCTTCATCTAAACTTAAGGCTTCTATTTCTAACTTTTTCATTACATGAAGTTAATATCATCAGAATAACCATACATTTCACAGTATGCTACCATTTTGAGAAGTTTGCAAAATTCTTTTCTACCTGGTTCTAGCATTTCTTTTGTGATAGGAAATACACATGCTCGATTATCTCCCGTAGTTTCTACAACTATAACATTACATTTAAACGTCCATTCATCAGAATTATAACCATATTCTTTTTCACAATAACGTAGCAATACATATAAATATAACGAAAACTGTCTAGAATAATGGAAATTAATCCAAGAACCTTCCATAAATTGATTAGCCAAATGACCTGTAGTTTTCAAATCATTTAATGTAATTACTTTATTATCCAAATCAATTGTCCAGTTATCAGCTTTCATTTTAAATTTAATAACACATTCTTTATCTTCATGCTTACATGCAAAATCAATAAAAAATGCATCTTCATTATAAAATGTTATAGCATCTCCAAATAAATCCGTTGGATATAATACATTTTGTACTTCCTTGCTTTTAAGATTTTCAACACAGGTTGTTACTATTTTTCTATCTTTAGTAGATAACAAACATTCAGATTCATTAGAATGATGATATGCCTGTAAATAGTATTTATAGCCCGATTTAACGATTGATTTAATACGGGTAGGAGTAATATATCCTTGGTAATAATCAACGCGCTTACAGGCTTCTAAAATAGCTTCTTTAGCCTTCCAATGTTGTTTGCGTAATTTAATTATTTCATCAATAACTAAACCCAACTTGCCATTTGGTTTTCCATAATCTGGACCGATAGAAAATTCTTCTGGTTGTAAAACAAGTTGATGTACTCAAGTTCCAAGTGCTAAACTCTGTGTTTTATTATTAGAAAATCCTTTTTGATACAAACTAGGGCAACCGCCTTGATCAGGATTTATTAGTTTTAATCTACTATTAGAAATATAACCACTGTATTTAGGACTAAAATAAACTTCATCGCTTATCTTTTCTCTAAATACACTATCCATTATAGGTGCAATTTGAATATCACTTAATCTTACTTCCATTATTTAATTGATAAATTTAAATCATAAATACGACGATGTCCTACATTATAATGTCTATTATGTGGAGCATCCATTAGATAACAGAAAATACCTGCATCTGTTGCTTCTTTGTAATTTTCATACTTGTCATCTATAAAAATAGTTGTACCTAGTTTTTTAAGTAGTTCCAATTTACTAGTATTCCATGGTACTGAGTATACAGGTGCACATGGAAAACCCATTTTTTGTAAATTTTCCATAGTCCATTCATCAGAAATGGAACGACTAGTTACATAGGCATCCGGTTCAAACGTTGGAATGTGCTTAGCAGGTATGGTAGTCCAAAATTCTTTATCATCCTTAATTTGTTCCAACATTTTAGACATTTCATAATGTCCATTCCAATAAGGATTTAATTCTACATTAAATTTCTTTGAGAAGCTAGATGCAAAATCCAAACATACATCGTCAATATCCAATACTACAATAGGCTTATTAATAGGACAAAATGCTCGATTATCGCCCTGAGGATAAGATTTATAAAAATCACATAAAATAAGCGCATTCATCGCTACTTCAGCCATATGCAATAAACCTTCTTCAGTGTAATCGTTACCAAGTTCAAATTGAGATAAATGAGACTTAAGATTAGAAAGTACTTCTGTCCATTTCATTCCATATTTCCATTGGTTTTCGTTATATTTTTCTAATTTACTAGTTAAAACTTTACAAACTTCTTCTAGACCATACTGTGGTGTAAGGTCATATCTAATTTTTTGTTGTGTCATTAGTTATTTCATCTTTTTGTGGCCCAGAAATTGCTTCTATGAAAATCTGGCACAATTCTCCAGCAAGGCCTAAATCAAATTTAGGATCCTTAATTTGTGGTTCAAATGATGGTTTATACTCTACAAAACCTTTATCATTAACTGAAAAATCTAAAACAATTTTCTGACCATTTTCTGTAATAAATTCTACTTTACAAGCTGACATTTCAATAATTTATAAAAAAATTCTTTTGGAATCATCACAATTTGTCCTTCTGATCGAAACGTACTTTCGGTAGGACGTGTTTTATTTCAAAATATAACAAATGGTTTATCTTTATATGGACATTCTTTTTCAATTCCAAAATAATCTGGAGTTTTTTGTGTTAATTTGATTTGTGGATAAAATGGCATTATTCCATCTGGATCTACCAAATCAATCTTAGCATCATCCATATTTTTAGATTCTGACCTAGATGTTTTAATATTCGGAAAAAATTCACGTAATTCTTGAGCAATTACTCTTTCATAAGCATTACCTCTAGCTTTACTATTGTGCGTGTTCCTCTTCTTCTTTTCTTTTACGACATTCTCATTCGGTGTTGATTTTTTCTTTGGCATAATTAATTAATTCTGTAGTTTTATCTTTGCCGTACTTTTTATAAAAGTCGGAAATATCTTTTGTTTTATATTTACGATCTATTCAACATGGATATAATTCACAATGTGCTTTTCTAAATTTATTTAAATTAGAAATACCCGCGCGATCATTATCGTAAAATAACATAACTTTATTAAATTTATTAATTAACTTATTATGTTGTGCATCGGTAAGATAACAATTTTCACTAATTGGTGCAATTGCAGGAATACCAAATTCATACAAAACCATTACATCTTTCAATGATTTTGTTATTACAATAGCGTCTCCAGATTTAGGTAACATGTGCGCTCCCTGTAATCTAAACGATTTCCAATTAGATACAAACTTATGTTTTCGATTACCTGGCATGTAAATTCGCCAACGTTCAATTCCTTCACGAATACCGCCATAATAACCAAAAACTAGCTGTTTTTCTTTATACAAATGAAACAAATTGCCATTTAAAAATACATTTTTACAAGAAAAGACCTTAAATTTCTTTAAGGTCTTTTCTGTAATACCAAATTTAGCCCATCAATCAAGTTCATATTGTTCAAATTCTTTAATTTCAACCTGAATGATAGCTCCTGTCGTTTCTTCGAACTTTGTATTAGTATATTCAATTAATGGTGCATTTTTGACTAAATGTTTATTAGAAGTAATTCCAAAATCATTAGCAACAATTTGTAATGCTTTGCCGTACGAACATCGAAATTTTTCCATTACAACACTTACAAAATCACCACAAAAATCACTACCAAAATCTTTAACTATTAAGCGACCAGTTTTATTACTACGATAAAATGACATTGTTGGAAAATTATCTCTTCGTAGGGGACTTTTAAATAATCCCTTTTTAACTGGTACACCCAAGTAGTGCTCCATTAATTTTTCTTCACTAACTCTATTTAGTATTAAATCCTTAGTTATGTTGATAGGTTCTAATACAAATTCCATAAGAAATTATTTAAAATTAAAACGGTAACTCGTCGTCATCCTCCTCCGCAACGGTAGGTGCGGTTGGAGCAAAATCATCCTTAAGATCTGCAAGCTCGTCTACGGTTGCTCGCATATCGGTTGGCTTTGCCATAGCTGCGTTATCAATAGCTGTCTTCTCTTTGGCGGAAAGTGTCAAATTATCGCCAATAACCTTAGTTGTCATATACAATGCACCATCCTTACTCAAACGTGCTACAAAACCAGGAAAACCAACAAAATTACCGGTAGTTGGAATAAGCTTGATCTGTGTCTGTGTACCAACACGCTTGTCAAGATACTTCTTAAGAAGTGCAATAAATCCATCAAAATCAGCAGCAGCAAACTTCGAACCATCATTCTCGATCTTCTTTGCAAGATCAGGATCAAGTGCATCAATAATCTGCTTAACCTTACACATAAACTGCTCAGACTCAGCTGGATTTACTCCATACTGACTTTCCTTACGCTCGTTAGAACGGGGCTCAAACAAACGCTCATTATGTACGCCACTTCCATCAACTGCCTCAAAACGAAGCTCAATAGCATTGAAACCGTCTGCCTTATCAATACCCTTAAATACTACATCGTGAATACCAGCCTTAAGAAAATTTGTAGATACTACCTTTGCGGTTGCAACACCGCCCATATTAAACATCATACTCATATATTAAAATTTTTTAAATTATTATTCTGCTAATTTTGTAGGTCAGCTTCTGTGATGGTAAACATACCAAACATACCATCTTTAACTTCTGCAATTCTAAATAGCTGACCATATTTACTTAGAATTGTCTGCTGAGTACCTTTAAATGAAACAGTACCACTTCGAGTTAACTTATTGCCTGCTTCTGGATCTGAAAATACTTCCGATTTTCCAATTACAGGCAATGTTACTTCGTTATTTTTTTGTATGTAATTAACAACAATGCGATCTCCAATATTAACGCCCATTTCTTGGCACGCTAATGGTGATAAAATTAACTTATTATCTGTTAATTCTACAATTGGAATTTTCACATTGTCATATTTTGACGGAACTTTTACTACCTTTACGTTAGTAACCGTCTTTGTATCCTCATTAAAATCAAAAGATATTGTAAGCATACTACGCAAGAGATGGATATATACGATCCCAACGAGATACAAATGATCCGTCATCTTGACGTTCTGCCACAATAATATCTTTATTTGCTAAATGCTTAGGTCTAGCACCAGTTAAAACTTCGCCATCTGTACCAAATTGAATACACAAATTAGAATTCTCATCCCTATGTACAAATCCAATTGCATCTGATTTTGCAGATAATATTCGAGATATTTTTCCTGTTAAATCCAATGTTTTTACATTATTTGCAGCAGCTTCATTCAATGCGGCATCTTTAACATGTCCACAAATTATAATATTTGGAGCACATTTTGATACCATATCAATAATCATCTCAATGCCATCACGTAAAAAAGCATATCCACTACCATTTGGTAACTTAGTTGGATCTTTAACATCTGCATATTTATCACTATACATCGGCGATTGCTGATATAGATTTATAGCCAATGGCTTAGCCATTTCTTCTACTGCTGTAATAGTATCGATAGTAATATATTTATATGGATTACCTGCTTCTCGAATTGCTTTACAAACTTCTTTAAGATCTTTAAGAGAAGTAATTTTAACTTTCAATGCATCTACATATGTAGATCCATTTTCCATATCCAAAATCAAATTATTTTCTAGAGTACTGAGAATTGTAGTCTTACCTCAATATGTTATCGTGGAGCTTTTTATCTCCACTTCTACATGTCACCATGTAGTTCAGCGTACATTTTCATCTTAAATAAGATGTCGGGGACTCTTGGGGATATTATATTCTATTTTAATAGTTTCAATCCCTACGCGTTACAATACATAAACATATTATTGTTTAAGTTATCTCGGTATTTGCAAAAATTTATCGTGTTTTCTAAATAAAAATTGATTTATTTTCATAGTACATATATTTAAAGTTATATACAAATATAATACAATTTTCCAATATATGCAAATCCAAAAACACATTTTTGTCATTCACCGATTTTTCCCGATTCGATACTATATCACTATAGTAAAGGGCAGGTTTCTACCTTTGGAAGACCAAATAAAATCAAATACTTAGGATCTTGTGTCTCTGCTGGAATTTTAGTTTTTGGAAGTTCTATAGCCATAATTAAAAAGAAAAAGTTACTTTATTATTTACATCTGGTTCTTCTGTATCTTTTACAGTTGTATCTTCTTTTTCTCTTCAGTCTAAATAATCTTCATAAATTATTTGTTCTGGTGAAGGCAATGGTAAAAATTTACCAATGTTACCTTTAAATGCGGTCATTACTACTTTATTAGAAATACCGTATCGATTCTTAAGAATAATACAAGATCTCATAATATCCTGTAATCCATATCCTTCGTCTGTATCAACAATACGATAATTTCTATAAGTTTTTAATTGTGTTCTGAAAGGACTAAATAATGCTATACAAACGTCACAAGCCTGTAATGGTTCGCCAGTCTGTTGCAAATCATCAACTGTAGGTTCTTCCATTCCTGCTTTACGTCTATCCATGTTGGTAGCATTTCTATTTTCCTGCATTATTATTTCAAATGATGTTTGACATAACTCACGAAATCTAACACAATAAGTTGATATTAAATCCATTTCTTCCTTTTTAGTACGTCCTTTTTGTGGACTTACAAGCAAAAGGTGATCAATAACAGTAAATATCATTTTATCTGGATTATATGGAGTATAAACTGTTCGTCTACCCCCATCAACTTTATTAAATGTGCCTAGTGATTTATGTAATTCCATCATTTCTGCATAAAATGAATCTGCAGAAAGTTGTTTATCATAGATTATAAACTTTTTACTAATTGATTCTAATCAACTTTGTGCTTGTTGTACATATTGATATTGTTCATCTGTTAATTTATCAATAAACGATAACAATTGCATATATGTAAGTTCTACACCAAAAGTTTCTTCTATATATAAACTTAACAATTTTGCTAATAATGTTGAGGCGCCTAGCTCAAGGCTAAAATAAACAATTATTATATCTTTATCTGGATAATCTTTAAGTATTCTGTATAATTTGTAAATTACTAAGCTTGTCTTACCAACGCTACTTTTTGAGAAATACAAGCTATATACACCTTTCTTCATACCTCCAGTATAAAAATCTAATTTAGGAAGTCCTGTTTTTAAACCAACATTTTTACCTTCACGACCATCATCAATTTTATTATAGAGTTCTTCAACAATTGACATTATTCACTATAAATATCATAGGTTTCTGAACGATTTTGTATTCCATTTATTCGTAATTGTTGATATTCTTCCCATTTTCTTGACGATATAAATTCAACAATTCCAATAGTAATTAAATCATTCTTCTTTGCTCAATCTAAAATTTCTATAACTTCTTGATGCTTTTGTAGATTATGACCAATTGTTTTTGCATAATGGAAATATAGTTCATCTAAGGTAATGAAACTTTTTGTAAAATTCTTCAATGACACTACTTTTCCATTTAAAAACATATTTGCTGGATAATGTTTTCACAATTCCTGGCCTAATTCTCCAGATAATTTGAAATATGATTTAATAAAGTTTTTGTTAAATTCAATTTCATCGGGAGAATAACTTTTAGGATTATAATTTTTTAGTATAATCCCTTTTAATTTTAATGATTCAAATAATGATTTCAATTGTTTATTACCCCCACCTTCGTATCATCGTTTAAAATAGATACGATTTTTATCTGGATCACCATTTTCAGTTTGGGCAATAAATGTTAAATAAATCAACAGTAGTTCATCTGCTGTCAATTGATGTTTTGACATAATATTTAATATCGTATCTAAAGTCATATGATACAATTAGAAAGTTAGAATAAAATCCATCTTTTCAATTAAAATCTATTTTCTAAATCTACTATGCCCTGTTTAGGTCTCGAGCTTACTTCTTGACCTTTTAATATTTGATCAAGTTGCTCCTCATTAATAGTTATATATGATTGATTTTTATTTGAATTATTAAATCATGTATTTTCAATAGAATTATCAATAACTAATGTAAAGAATTCTGCTACTTTTCCTTCCTCACGTCTAATTACACGGCCTAATGATTGTAAATTGGTTATTTGTGATGAATTGCAAGTTAATGCAATTCCTACAGATAATCCTTTTACATCCACACCTGTATTTAAACTTTTTGGAGATACTATGTTAGCAATCTTAGCTTCATTGAAAAGTTCTAGTATTTTACGATTTTCAGTCTTTTTCTTTTGACTATGTAAAACATATGCCCTTTTCTTAAAAGTTTCGGCATCCTTACATGTAGCAGTAAATAAAATACATTTTTTATCTGTTCGATAATCAAGTATTTTATTTGCAATTTCAAACTTTTTTGGATGTGACATTACAAATGACTTTCTCAACTTTAAATAACGCATAAATTGCGTTAAATAACCACGTACAACACCTTCTTCTTTTCCACACATTTTAGCCCATTTTTTAGCTTTTAATGGAGATTTGATTAATTCCATCACTAGCTTAAAATCATGGCCAAAATAGGCAAATAATTGCTGAAATTTGGCATTATATGCGTTGTATTCTGTCATGTCAACTTTTAATAACACTTTATACTTTCTAAAATCAGAAACTCATCCATTTGCTAATGCATCAGATAATGTTACTGTGTCACAAATAGGAACATAAGGCGTCAGTAATTCATGTCGACCATCCAATCGTTCAAATGTTGCAGTTAATCCTAAAACATATTTATATTTAACTACTTCAAATAATGTTATTGCACCTTCACTCGCATAGGCATGCAGTTCATCAAGTACCAATAAATCAACTTCATATATATTTTTTATTACTGTATTAATAATTTCTACTTTACAAATTGCAAACAATTTATTTTTAGCTAATTCTAATTGTCATTGTTCTTTAAGTACTTCTGTAGGAACAATAACTAGAACATTCAGTTGCGGATTACGTTTGTATAACGATTGAATAATCATTGTTGCAATTCTTGTTTTACCATAACCCGTTGTAGCACAGACAGTTGCACGTCCACCAGCTTCAACTCATCGTTTACAACTTAATTTTTGACGATCATCACGCGTCATTTTACTTAAGTTCACCAAAATATGGCAACTCAATATCACGTACGGATGCTACTTTCTTAATATTATCCATAAGTGTATGCCACTTTGTAATATGAAAATTCAGATCATTATCCAACAACAACAATACCTTATCTCTCAGTGTTTTGAGTGCAATAGTAGATAATGTTGAAATCTTTGGTAGTGGACTTAGTTGAACCAATGAACGGAACTCAGCATATGATAAACCTCGTGGACTAATACGTAACTTAATATTTTGATCTAGGCACAAACGTTCCTTTAGTACCTCCATACGATTACGCATTTTACCATCTGGCAATGTTTCTGTAAGCTCCATTTTTTCATCGTCAGTAAGCCAAATACCCTGTGATAGAATAAATTTATCTGTAATCATCTTACGATTGAGAATATCCAATTTATCGAAACATGCATCCATAAGTCGACTAATTGTAATTTTCTCAAAAATTGGATCTAATCCATTAAATAATATTGATATAGACTCGTTTAAAATATCATAATCATAATTTGATCGATGCAAATTAATTAAATCGAGTATATCCTTTTTGGTTTTAATATTTGTGTCACATTCATGTAGAAGGTATCGAACGAATAACTCAGTATTACATGCATCCCAAGTTTTGAAAATATTCTCCCTAACATGATATTTACCAGGGGAATACGGATTAGGATTATACAACATTTCGTGACAATGTGTATATCACTTCTTAAGATCGGCCACTGAAGCCTCAATCAACTTAATATCATTACCATTCTTATCTTTCCATGTATATGACTCTACCGAATCAATTGCATTCTGTAGCTTTTCACCAAATTCTGTACGCATATTATTCAAAATCAAAAGTGTCTTGTTTACATAAATCTCTTTGTTTATAAAAGTTTATAAGATAATTATTATCATATTTATAAACTTGATAATCTTCCCTCTCTTTATCGTACCAGTGTGATTTACCTGCTTCTACAATTTGAAATCTAAAATAACCAATTTCTCCTAGTTCCACAGATATATTTCAATTTGGTAGTACTACTAACGTAACATATTTTAGATCGTCAGTATAATCTCGGTTAATATCATCAACAACTATTTCAGTATATTGATTTTCTTGTTTCGCGACAACTTTACCAAATATAGTTATCGTCGACGTGTTGTATAAGTTCTCCAATGTCTAACAATCTAAATTTAACATTATTAATCTCTTGAAACATAGATTGATGAAAATGACCATAATACCAATGTGATATTGTATCTTTGTAATCATTGTAAATCAAATCTAACGTTTCTCGTTCTTTTTGTATATCTTCCAATAGTGTTTCATCATAATTAGCATATTCCATTACAATTCCACCTTTATCAGTCGGGTAACAAAAAGACGGTGCAGAATGTGAACATATAATATCCACTCTTTCAGTAACTTTTGGTTGATATTCAATTATTTCATCTTCCCAATAATACAATGAACATTTTTTTATTGCATCTTCAATAGAACATTTATGATAATGTGCATATTGTTCTAATTTTTTATTATTTTCTCCAATACGATACATTCTATCAATACTTGTTCCTCCTCCGATACATAAAATATTTTTATTACATACGTTAACAATTGTATAATCAGATACGGCTTTTACATATTTTGTATTTATTAATTTTCCATCATAATATTTTTTATTATCGTGGTTACCTCTAACACAAATAATAATATTATTATATTTTTTTAATACTTTATGCATTTTTGGTATGATAGAATCTTTATAACAATTATATGATTCAAATCCAAAACCTACATCGCCACATAAAAATATAGCCGTATCATGAATATCATACTGCTTGATTTTATATAAAATTAAATTAAACGCACCATGAATATCTCCACCAAAACAAATATTTGTTATTGTGCTAGGTAATACAATCATTAATAAATATGTAATTTATAACTAATTTTATGAAAATTGAAATTAAATTGATTTTCTAAACACCAATATAAGTCTGAACTTATGGTAAAATTATGCCCATTGATAACAAATCTTATATCAAATTCATCGTCTGTAGTTAAATATCTAACTATATCAACTTCATTGAAATAAATTATATTAATTCCTTCGTAAATTACTCCAATTTCTTCAAAATCAATAGTTAATTCATTTGTGTTAAATACATTTAGTCTATTTAAATACAAATCTATTTTCTTTTCAAATCCTTCTATGTAACCTAATTGATGATTAATTGATGGATACCAATGATTTCCTACTTTAATTACTTTTAATTTCATCTTGTTCTGGGTTTATAACAGATGCTGCAATATTTGCATAACAATCCGCTAGTTCATTAAATTCATTATTATTGTGACCTTTAATTCAGAAGAATTTAACATTATGAAAATGAATTAATTGATAAATTTCTTGCCATAAATCCATATTCTTTTTTGTTTCATCGCAATTCTGGATTCATTGTTCTAAATAACCATTATTAATACTATTAACAATATATGCCGAATCAGAATATATTTCCATTTCTGTTGGATTTTTAAAATGCTTTAGTGCATTTAATACTCCTTGTAATTCAGTTCTATTATTAGTTGTATTAATATATCCATAGTATAGAACTTTTATTATTTGTTCATTTTCTGTAATAATAACAGCATAACCTCCTTGTTTTGTGGTGGGTTTATAACTACCGTCTGTATAAATTTTATACATTATTCTTCAATAAATTCAACATCTTCAAATTCAATGGCATTACATTGGCCTTTAAATTGTGAATTTGTTGTTTGTAGTAAATTATAAAAATGATTTAAAAATTCATTTTTATTATCTGTTATTATAGTTCCTTTAAATATAAGTTCTGTCATTAATGATGTATTGATCGATTTAGGCTAAGCTCTTTATTTTGTATAATCTCATAAATTTGATCAATATAATCATTACGACGTCCAGAAAAATTTGAAATGATGTGAAATGGCTTGTTAAGTGCATTTTCATATGCTAATTCGCGTCCAATCTTTTTAGAAAAATTATCCATTGGTTGGCAAATAGATACTCCAATACGAATTTCATGGTTATCCTCATCGTAAATTGCCGCCATTGTATAACGACGCATTGGCTTCATTGAACTTACATATGAATCGCCATATGAATTGGCAAAAATTCGTCCAACAAATTGTGGTTTAGAATAATAATACTTTACTGCATGCATAGTTTTAATTATTTTTTATTAATATATTTATGTACTGACTTAAAATATCTTTGTATTTGTCTATTTCTATTAAATTTGAAATAATTATATCGATCTTGCTTATTACAAATAGATATAGTGTTTATGTCTGTAATATATGTAGTTGCTAATTTGTTTGTTGTAATACACCAAAATTCATTGTCGTATTTTCCAATTACTT
>JAZOLP010000108.1:0-1909 GCA_045653225.1 Bacilli bacterium | reverse complement strand
GGAGAGTTTTTATTAACATTAAATCATCCATATAATAATACAACAGTAACAGAAGGTTATATGCCAAATTATAAATTATGTAAAGAAAAATTAAGTCCACTTGGAATAAAGGTATATAATTATGTTGGAGATGAAAACTTTTTAGAAGTACATGATAATATTTTTGATATAGTTATTAATAGACATGAGTCTTATAATGAAAAGGAACTTTTTAGAATATTAAAACCAGGTGGTATATTTATTACACAACAAGTTGGTGCTTATAATAATAAAGAACTTGCAACTTTTTTCGATGAAAACCATAAAGATCAATTTCCAGAAATGACTTTTTTTGATTCTATAAAAAGATTAAAAGAAAATAACTTTGAAATTATATATAGTAATGAATATTTTCCAATACTTAAATTTTATGATTTAGGTGCAATAGCTTATTTCGCAAGCATTATTAAATGGGAATTTATAAATTTCAATGTAAAAGATAATATTGATAAGTTTTTAATTTTACAAGAAGAACTTAATAAAAAAGGATATATATCTAGTAAAGAACATAGGTTTATAATTGTAGCAGTAAAACAACATCTTTAAAGATGTTGTTTTATTTTTGTGAAAATTGTAATATTGTGATATAATTTAAGTATAAAAATTGCTTAATTAAGGCTAATTAAGAGTTAAAGGAGAATTTAAAATGGAAAAAAATTTAGTATTAGACGTTCATGAAAATCCCAGTAGTCTAAAAAATTGGTTTTTATTTGCCATTCAACATGTTCTTGCAATGTTAGTTGCATGTATTACTGTACCTCTAATTACAGGTCTTCCTATTGGACCTACACTAATAGCAGCAGGTGTTGGTACTTTAATTTATATATTTACTACAAAGAAAAAATCACCAGTATTTTTATCTAGTTCATTTGCGTATTTAGTTCCAATGTCTACAGCACTTACATTTGGTGCAGTAACTGCAGGAGAAAAAAATTATGCAGCAGTAATTTTAGGTATGATTATGGTTGGTATTGTTTATGTTGTTATCGCTTTAATCATTAAAAAAGTTGGAACAAACTGGTTAAATAAATTACTACCTCCAGTTGTTATTGGACCTATTATTATGGTAATTGGTTTATCACTTGCTGGAAGTGCAATTTCTAATGTTATGAATGGTACAGCTGGTATTTCATCTTTACCATCAAATGTTGTTCCATGGCAATATACATTAGTTTCAATTGTAGTTGCATTATTCGCATGTGTTTTAACAGCAATTTGTGCAACTTCAAAAAAGAAAAACATAACATTAATTCCATTTGTAATTGGAATGGTTGGTGCTTATTTATTTGCTTTAATTTTAACAATTATTGGAATTATTGCAAAAGTTGATTATTTAAAAGTTATTGATTTAAGTGTATTTAATCAAGATTGGTCTAATATTAATTCTTGGATCACTACAGATTTTATGTTTGTTAATGCACTAAAACAAACAGCTGAATTTAATTTAGGAACTGTTGGTCAAGTTGCTTTATTATTTGTTCCAGTTTCATTAGTTACAGTATGTGAACATATTGGTGACCATAAAAATTTAGGTAACATTATTAATAAAGACTTACTTGATGGTGAACCAGGATTATGTAGAACATTAATTGGTGATGGTGTTGCAACTGCAGTTTCAGGTGTTATTTGTGGTGCAGCAAATACAACATATGGAGAAAATGTTGCTGTAATTGGTGTTTCTAAAATCGCTTCAGTTTCTGTAGTTCTTGTAGCAGCGTTAATGGCAATCGCTCTTGGATTCTTTGCTCCACTTACTTTAGTATTACAAACTGTTCCTGCATGTATTACAGGTGGTGTTTCACTAATTTTATATGGTTTCATCGCATCAAGTGGTGTTAAAATGATTATTAAAGAAAATGTTGATTTTAAT
>JAZOLP010000107.1:0-4290 GCA_045653225.1 Bacilli bacterium | reverse complement strand
ATCAAACAACTGGTGATTATTCACTTCCTGCACATGGTCATCAAAGAGATGGTTATTATTTTGCAGGTTGGTATCAAAGTGCTGAATTTGTAAATGGACAAAGAGTTACAAAATTATCAACTGCTGATAGTGATAAAGTTGTTTATGCTAAATATATTACTCTTGCTGATGCAGGTATCGTTGCTGGTGTGTGTATCGCAATAGTATTCTTAATGTTAATCTTATTATGCTTAATTGTTTCTGCATTTAAATATCTTCCAAATAAAAAAGAAGAAAAGAAAGAAACAGTTGCAAAACCTCAACCTGTTGTTAGTGCTCCACAAAAAGCATTTACAATGGAAGATATTAAAGATGAAGATATGATGGTTGCAGCACTAGTAGCTACAATTGATTATCACAATGAAACTAAAGAAGATGTTAGAGTAGTTTCAGTAAAACAAATTGGATAGGAGAATAAAATCATGAAAGTTTATAAAGTTAAAGTTAACGGTAAAGTTTACGAAGTTGAATTAGAAAGTGTAAGCGAAAAAGCTGGTAATATTGCTGCTCCAGCTGCTGCTGCACAACCTGCAGCTAAAGAAGCTGCTCCTCAACCTGTTGCAAGTGGTGCAGGTCAAGAACAAAAAGCACCTATGGCTGGTACTATTTTAGATGTTAAAGTAAGTGTTGGTCAACAAGTTAATGCTGGTGATGTATTATTCATCTTAGAAGCAATGAAACTTGAAAATGAAGTTGTTGCTGAATTCTCAGGCGTAGTTAAATCAGTTGCTGTTGCAAAAGGTGCATCAGTTCAAAACGGTCAAGTATTAGTAGTTATCGGGTAATTAGTTATGCTTGGAGACTTAATTAAAAATTTCATTAATCAAATGGGATTTTTTACTGAAGGTTCATTCGAAGTATTACCATTCGTACTAAGACTTGTAATGATCTTAGTTGCTTGTGTATTAATTTATTTAGCTATTGCTAAAGGGTTTGAACCATATTTATTAATCCCTATTGGTATCGGGATGCTACTTGTAAATCTAGCTCCTGGACTTTATAATGTAGAACATCAAGAAGGTTTATTCTATCAATTCCATCAAGGTATTAGTTTAGAGATTTTCCCTCCACTGATCTTCCTTGGAATTGGTGCTACAACAGACTTCGGTCCACTACTTTCAAGACCTTCTAGTTTATTACTAGGTGCTGCTGCACAATTTGGTATTTTCTTAACATTCTTTGGTGCATTCTTCTTAGGATTTAATGCATTAGAAGCTGCTGCTATTGGTATCATTGGTGGTGCTGATGGTCCTACTGCAATCTTCTTATCAAATAAGATGTTAGCTGGTGCTGATGGTGGTGAAATGCTATGTGCATCGATTGCTGTTGTTGCATATTCATATATGGCACTTGTACCTGTTATTCAACCACCAATTATTAAATGGCTTACTACAAAAGAAGAACGTCAAATTAAGATGGTTCAAGCAAGAGAAGTTTCTAAACGTGAGAAAATCTTATTCCCAATCGTAGTTATGATTGTTGTAATTATGCTTATTCCTTCATGTGCTGCTTTAATTGGTATGTTAATGCTTGGTAACTTAATTAAAGAATCTGGTGTAGTTCCTAATCTTGTAGATGCTGCTGCTAAAACAATTATGTATGCTGTAACTATTCTTTTAGGTTTATCTGTTGGTGCTACTGCAATTTTAACTGATGGAGCTCAAGCTGTTAACTTCATATATATCTTAGCTCTTGGTATGGTTGCATTTGCTGCTGCTACTGCTGCTGGTGTACTTGTTGGAAAACTTATGTGTAAGATCACTAAAGGAAAAGTTAACCCAATGATTGGTGCTGCTGGTGTATCTGCTGTTCCAATGGCTGCACGTGTTGTACACAAGATTGGTATGGAAGAAGACAAATCAAATTATCTATTAATGCATGCTATGGGACCTAACGTTGCAGGTGTTATTGGTTCAGCTGTTGCTGCTGGTTTACTACTTAGTATTTTTGGATAAGATATGACAATTAAACGGATAGCAATTGATAGTATATTCTTAGCATTATTAATCGTTAGTTCATATATATCAATTCCTTTATCCGATATATCATTGACATTACAAGTGCTAGTAGTTTTACTACTAGCACTTATTTTACCTTTTATAGATGCAGAAATAATTATTATAATTTATATCTTAATGGGGCTTTTAGGAATTCCGGTATTTTCATCATTTTCAGGTGGGATATCAAAAATATTTACACCGTCTTTTGGTTTTATAATTAGTTTCTTATTTGTCCCAGTTGTTTTAAAAATAATTTCAAAGATTAAAATTATTAATAAGTATTTTAAAACGATATTATATTCTTTATTATCTATTACTATTATTTACACAATAGGTATTTTATATTTATTTGTAATAAAGAAAGTTTATGAAATAAGTATGATTAACTTTATTATAATTTCAATATTACCACTATTACCATTTGACATTTTAAAAGTAATTGTCGCGCTTACAATTTCGGATAAAATTAAACCAATCATAGAAAGGATTTAAATATGAAAATTATAAAAAAAGATGTTATTACATCTACTAATGATTTTATAAAAGAAAATTATGAATCCTTAGATAATTATACTGTTGTTACTGCGAATTATCAAACAAATGGAAAAGGTAGATTATCAAGAACATGGGAAGCAAATAGTGGTGAAAATATTATAATGAGTTTACTTGTTAAAGAATTTAAAGAAAAAACAGACTTAAACTTATTATCACTTGTTACAGGTACTTCTGTTCATAAGTTTTTAAAAAAATATACAGATAATCTATATATAAAATGGCCTAATGACATATTAGTAAATCATTTAAAAATTTGTGGTATCTTATTAGAAGGCAAAATAAACAACAATTCAAAAATGATAGTTATTGGTATTGGAATAAATATAAACCAAATTACATTTAATTAAGAAATAAATAATTTAACTACATCACTAAAGAAAATAAAAAAATCTACTTATGATATAGATTCGTTAATTTTTGAATTATCTAATATCTTAATAAGTGATATTGAGGAATTTTTAAGTGGAAATTGTGAATATTTAGAGTATGTAAAAAATAATTTATATGGGATAAATCAAGAAATAACATATATAAAAAATGATTTAATATGTAATGGCATTATCGTTGGAATTGATAATGATGGAAGATTAATTTTAAAAGAAAATAATGAAATACAATACATTAATAGTGGTGAAATTAAAATAAAAAGATTAGGATAAAATTCCTAATCTTTTTTGTTTTAATTAACCCCAAATTCTATCTGCAAGCCAAGGATTATCGATAAATGGATTATAATTACCTTGAATATTATAAACCGCAATATTTCTATTTCTTTCTAAATTATCAACAAAATCACTATTATTCCAAGAAAGTAATAGATCAATGTCTTCACATACTTTAAGTCCTGTAATATTCATATCATATCTAACTGATAAATAGAAAAGAATTCTAGCAGTATCACCTATAAATTCATCACCTGGATAGAACATTACTTCATTTGTAATGCTACCATACATTTTATTTCCACGAGAAGAATTAATTGCTGTTAGTGCCGGTCTAATATGATGTAAATCGCTTCCTGCATTTCTAGTTGAATCGCTCATAGTTGTATATAATCCACCGGATAATGACTTAGGCCATATATGTTCTCTATTCCAAGTAATTCCTTGGTCCCAAGTTGAATTAATAGAATCTTTTGTATATGTCATAATAATGTATCCAGGTTTAAGAGGATCTTTATCAGTTAGTGCAAGCATTGTTTTAGCTTCACCATAACTAGTTTTGTGAGTGTGAGTTTCAGTGATTACTTTTCTTAATGCGTTGACTAAATCTTCACCATATAAATTTTTAATATCCCCATAATAGCTCTTTCTGTATAAATAGTTTTCTACAGAATTATGATGTAAACCTAAAGTTTCTGAATCACTCCATATTGTTTGGTTACTAAGTTCTATATTATTACCTAGAACACTATAACCATATTTATCAAATGAATAATAGAATGCTTTATTTAGTGTAGGTGAATATTGATAAATTTCATCATCTGTTTGATATATTAAGATACCATTTTGAATAATTGAATTAATATCTCCTTCTTGAAGTATAATATGTTCTGGATCAAGTGATGAAATTACATCATTTGGTATGTTGTTATTAATTTGTAGAATATCAACTTTATGATCAGTATCTAAATCTGAAACTCCAAAATAATAGCTATAACCATAGATATTAATTTCATAATAATTATTATTTAATA
>JAZOLP010000106.1:0-7822 GCA_045653225.1 Bacilli bacterium | reverse complement strand
CTGCTACAGTTAATCCTAGGTAATCAACGAATAATGTGGAACTAGCGCCATTGATTTTATTAACAACAGCTAGAACCTCTTCTTGTTTCTTAGCGATAGTCGCTTCATTCATTGTTTTCACCTCCTGAAAATTTCTTCCTAAAAAGCTTTTGCCTAATAGGAAACATTTTTATCCTCGGTAGGATGTACCTTTTAAGTGATAGAAACTGTCTTATTTTCAATCACTCCTACTGTCTACGGCAGAGACTTTATATTATACTTATGAATTTTTTACTTTGATTAATTTTTAAATAATGTTACGCAATTGTACTTGAGTCTACTTTTACGCCAGGACCCATAGTTGAAGTAACATTAGCACTTAATACGTAAACACCTTTAACAGTTGAAGGTTTAATACGTAATAATTGACGGTAAATAGCTTGAATATTTTCTTTTAAAGCTTCTTCACTGAATGAAACTTTACCAACTGGAACTTGGATATTACCAACTTTATCAGTACGATATTCAACTTTACCAGCCTTGAATTCTTTAACAGTTTGTTCGATGTTCATTGTAACTGTACCAGTTTTAGGGTTTGGCATTAAACCTTTAGGACCTAATACACGTCCAAGTTTACCAAGTTCACCCATCATATCTGGAGTTGCGATAATCATATCGAATTCGAACCAACCCATTTTGATTTTTTCAAGGTATTCAGCATCACCTGCATAATCAGCACCAGCATCTAAAGCTTCTTTAGCTTTAGCACCACGAGCGATTACTAATACACGGATAGATTTACCTGTTCCGTGAGGTAGTGATACAGCACCACGTAAGTTTTGTTCTGCCTTACGAGGGTCAATATTTAATCTGAATGCAGCTTCAACAGTTGCATCAAATTTTACAATGCTAGTCTTTTTTACTAGTTCAACAGCTTCTTCAATTGAATATTTTTTGTTGCTATCAATTAACTTAGCTGCTTCTAGGTATTTCTTACCTCTTTTAGCCATGTTTTTCTTTCCTCCTTAATGTGGTTATAACGGAGTCTCCTCCCACAACAAGAGATTTTTTCAAAGAAGAATAATTCTTCTTAATTCAAATCGATCTTGTACAGAAATTGATTATAAAAGAATTAGTCTTCTACAACGATTCCCATTTGTCTTGCAGTACCTTCGATGATTCTAGCAGCACTTTCTACATCGTATGCATTTAAATCAGGTAGCTTAGTTTGTGCAATTTCTAGAAGTTTTGCTCTAGAGATAGTTGCAACCTTAGTCTTCTTAGAGTTAGAAGAACCTTTTTGAACATTAGCAGCCTTCTTTAAAAGGTCTGATGCAGGTGGAGTTTTAGTAATAAATGTGAAACTTCTGTCATCATAAACATAGATTTCAACAGGTACTACGTAACCTGCCATGCTTGCAGTTTTGTCATTGAATTGACTACAGAATTGTTGGATGTTTACACCCGCTTGCCCAAGAGCTGGACCAACTGGTGGAGCCGGATTGGCTTTTCCTGCAGCGATTTGAAGTTTAACAACTTTTTTAATTTGTTTAACTTTAGCCACGCGACACACCTCCTTTTAATTGTCCGTGATGTGGTTTATGAACACTATGATGTTCTCCCACACATATAAAAATTAATTCATAGTATATATGCGTCAAAGCACGCGAATATATTTTACACTATTTCTATATAAAAGTCAAATATTATGTTCTTTTTTATATAAAAAAAGACTTAAATTTTTATAAAATTTAAGTCTCTATTTTTAACACTATTTTAAATCTTTTTTCATATCAGCAAAGCTTTGAGCAACACCAAAGCCAGCACCTAAATAAATGTATCTTGCAGGATTATCAAGACCTGTAAAGAATGTCATATAGCTTGCACCCATTTCTTTTAAATGTTTACAAAGATTACAGAATAATCCTTTACCAAGGCCTGCTTTTCTTTCATTTGGATCAACAATAATTCCGTCTAAATGACCACGACCAGTAGGTTCTACATACATAGCACCTGTCCAACCAACAACTTTACCATTATTAGAAGCAACTAAGAATGGGTATGGATTTTCACGTTTTAAGTTATTTCTAATAGATGCAGCAAAACCAGCATTATTAATAACATCACAGAATTCCTCAATTCCATAGTGTTTTTTAGGATCATAAACTTCTACAGTTAAACCACGTTTTGCATTTTCTTCCATTTTAGCTTGAACAGCTGCAGGCATTTCATATTCAGCAAGAGGTAAATGGAATCCTTCATGAATACTATTAACATAATAACCATGATGATATAAGAAAATATAAAAATCAGAATTGATTCTTACACATGGCATACCAGGATGCATATGATGATCAGTATTAGGAATATACCAAGGCCAGTTAATTTGACCAACAAATACAAATCTTACACTACTTCTACCTTTTGCTTTAGCGTATTCTTCAACTTTTTCAAGTAATGCACTACCAATGCCTTGACGACGACATTCTTTTTTAACAAAGAAAGTGTGAAGATAACAAGAAGCTTTTTCGTTACCATCATCAGCAGGTTTTACCATTGAACTTGCAAAACCAACAACTTCTTCACCTTCTAAAGCAACAAATGTGCCTTCTGCTTTAAAAGCTGAATTTTCAAATAAATGTGAACAGAAACCTTCATAAGAAAATTCTTTAAAGAAATCTTCTTCATCTCTAAAGTTCATAAATAAATTATAAACTTGTTCACAGTATTTTTCTTCAAATTTAACAATATTAGCCATTTTCTTCTCTCCTTTATTCTTTTTTTCTGCTTGGCGCATATTTTACATATTTCTTTTTGTAATATTCTACAACTTTAGATAAAACTAATTTTGCAGTTTTGTCTTCATTTTCAATAACATTACCGTCAATGAATTTTAAATAATTCGCAACTCGTTTCAAATAGTCAAATATTTTTTGACAATATGTAGGCGACATAACCAACAACATACTATCAGCTTTTTTATCGCATAAAACAGATAACTTAACAAATTCTGGTACAACATTTAATACTTCATCACACATTTTTAATGCAGTATTTTTTTCTAATTCATTAAAGCTATCTAATTTAGAAATATCTTGCCCTTTAAACATATCATCTATTTCAACAATTTCTTTAATAAAATTTAGTTCAATACCAAGAAGTCTATCATCTGCTAATGCAACCTTAAATAAAATAGCTTGAATAAAATGATCTAATTCTTTTATAACTACAGTTTTAGAAACTTGATATTCATCACCCATAAATTCAAACATTTTATTTGTGTATTTAATTAATTTATTATATAACGTTTTAGCTACATCATATATTTGTGGAATATTCTGCATTTTTCTTCTCCTTAAATACTGCTATTATTATAACATATTATAATTATTTTTGAAAGAAAAAAGAGGAAAAAAATAAAAAAGCTTATCACACGATAAGCTTATTTTTTATTTTATAACTTCTACTTCATCAAATCTTAACTCTTGAGGAGTTTGACGACCAAAGAAATCAACAAGTACTGTAACAATTTGTTTTTCAACATCAAATGATTCTACAGTAGCTTCTTGTCCAGCAAATGTTCCAGAAACAACATTTACAACATCACCAACTTTAAAGTCAACTTGGATTTCAAGTTTTAAACCAGCTTGTTTTAAGATTGGAATGATTTCATCATTTGGAAGAGGTACAGGTTTTGCACCACCACCACTTGAACCTAAGAAACCTGAAACCATCGGTGTATTTCGAACAACCCACCATGAATCATCAGTTACAATCATATCAACGAATAAATAACCAGGATAGATTCTTTCAACAATTTCTTTTAATTCACCATTCTTCTTCTTTTCATAGCGTTTTTCTTCAGGAATTAATACTTGGAAAATATAGTCTTCCATATTCATAGAAACAATACGACGATCAAGATTTCTCTTAGCCGCATATTCCATACCAGAATACGTTTGAACTACATACCAAGCGCGCATGTTTTCAAGATCAGCCATAGTCTATTATTCCTATTTAAATGCGTTTTCAACTAATGTAATTACTGATTCGTATGCGAAAATTAATCCAGCAACAACTAAAATGAAAACAAATACAGTTAATACATTAACTAAGAATTCTTGTCTTTTTAATCCTGTTACATGTTTAATTTCAGAAAGAGAAGGACGATAGAATGAAGCAACTGCAAGTAATAATGCAACTACACCTAAACCAACTAAAATCCATGCAAATACTTTCCAGTAAGGACCAATAATGAATGCACTTGATGAAATAGTTAAATCACCAGTTAATAATAATACACCTAATTCTAATGCAAATAATGCAAGTACAACTAAAATTAGATTTTCATATTTCCATTCATGATAAATTGCTTGAAGGACACGATTCTTTTTTTCTTCTTTTTGAACAGCCATTTTATATTTTCTCCTTTATTTAGTTTCTTTATGAACTGTGTGTTTATTACAACGAGGACAGAATTTCTTAATTTCCATACGTTCTGTAGTGTTAAGTTTATTTTTCTTCGTTGTATAATTGCGGGATAAGCAAATTTCACATACTAAAATTACTTTTTCTCTCATAGACACCACCTATCTATAAATTTTATCAAAAAACTTCAATTTTGTCAAATGATATAGTTATTTATTAATTTCTTTTTTTATTTTTTTAATAGCACGCTGCTTCGCATTAGATAAACTTTTAGAGTTAACACCTAATTCTTTAGCAACATTCTCTATTTTTTCCTTACCTACAACGATTCTATCATAAGCAAGTTGTTCCATTTCAGATAATCCACATTCATATCCTTCTAATAATATTTCTAATTTATCTTCAAATACATATAAAGGATATTCATCAAAATCATCTATTTTTTCGATTTCTTTATCTTTTAAATCTTTTCTAAGTAATGTAACAATTCTTCTATGAAGTAACATTTCAAAAAACTTAGTAAAACTTTTCTTACTATTCTCATCATACATTTTAATCGCACGATGAAGCATTAAACAACCTTCTTGATAATAATCATCCCAATATAATCTTGGCACCCCTAAACGACAAATTCTCGACCTAATTAAAAAGCCATATTTCCAAAATAATATTTCTTTTGCTTCATCATTATTTTGTTTAATTAAGTACAACAATTCATAATCGTTATATTTACTAAAATCCCCTTGTTTTTTCATATTAACCCCTATTTCTTAATATTTCATAAAATAATATACTTGCAGAAACACTAGCATTTAAAGAATTAACATGCCCAACCATTGGAATTAAAACTTTAAAATCACAATTTTCTTTAACAAGTCTAGAAATTCCTTTCCCCTCTGATCCAATAACAACAGCAATTTTACCTTTATAATCTTGTTTACGATAGTCAACACTTCCATCAACTTCTAAACCAATTATCCAGTAACCAGCTTTTTTTAAATCATTGATAGCATTAACTAAATTAGTAACTTGAGCACAGTCAACATGTTCAATAGCACCAGTAGAAACTTTAGCAACAGTTGAATTTAAACTTACACTTCTATTTTTAGGAATAATCACCCCATTTATTCCAGTAGCATCAGCAGTTCTTAAAATCGCACCCAAGTTATGTGGATCTTCTAAACCATCTAATATACATAGCGCAACATCAGATTTATCTTTGTTTTTAGCTATAATTTCTTCTAGTGAAACATAACCATATTCTAATATTTCACAAGCAATACCTTGATGATTACCATCAAACATTTTGTTCATATCTTTTTGTTGTAAAACAACAATCTCACATTTTTTATTGTTTGTAAACTTTTTTATTAATTCTAAATTATTAGAAGTCACATAAATTTTATTAATTTCTTTATTATTTCTTAAAGCTTCTAATACTGTATTTTTCCCATAAATAATCATTGTTTATTTTCCACTATTTCTATTGATTTTTTCATTAAAAATTCAAGTCGCTCAAAATCTTCTTTCAAATACAAAAAACCTAAAACAGCTTCATACCCACTAGATATTGCATGTTCTAAACGATTAACATTTTTACGGTGTCCTGTTGTAGAAGCATTACGTCCACGAGTAAAAATTGCTAATTCCTCTTCAGTTAAAAGATCTTTTAAATTTTCAAAAATGTAAGAATGAGCACTTGCGCTAACAAATTCAATACTTATTTTTCTTAAATCTTTATTTTTAGTAATATTTTTACTTAATAAATATTTCCTAATTTCAAGTTCATAATAAGCATCGCCAATATAACTTAGATTAGAACCGTTTAATAAATTATACTTCATTTATAATCTAATTCCTAATTCACTTATTTTATTTCTTAATATATCAGCTTTTTCGAAATCTTTATTTTTGCGAGCAGCTTGCCAATCTAAAACTACAGTTTTTTCATACTCTGTTAAAGGATCAATATTAACATTAATACCTAAAACATAAAGCATATCTTTAAATGTTTTAAATTCATTTTGAAGAATACTTGTATCAAGATCATTTCTTCTAATATCAGCATTCATTTTTTTCATAAGAGCATATAGATGAGTTAAGGCATTTGAAGTATTAAAATCATACGCCATTTCAGTTAAGAAGTCATCCATTATTTCAATTGTTTCACCTTCATATAAAGCATCTTTTAACTCAAGATTTCTAAAGAAAGTGACATATAACTTTTCAATCTTTTCCCATTCACCTTGCATTTGACGCATCATATCATCTTGATAATTAATTACTTGACGATAATGGTTTGCAATAATTGCAAGTCTAAAAGCATTTGGATGATATTCTTTTATAATATCTTTTAACCAAACCACATTACCAAGAGATTTACTCATTTTTTCGCCTCGTAAATCAAGTCTTGCATTATGAACCCAGTAATTAGCTAAATTATCTTGATGTAAACAATAATTTTGAGCAATTTCATTTTCATGATGTGGGAATCTAAGATCTGTACCACCACCGTGGATATCAATCAAACCACCAAAAATATTTCTAATCATAACAACACATTCTGTGTGCCAACCAGGTCTACCACTACCAAAATTAGAATCCCATTTTTTACCTTCATCACTAGTTTTTTTCCATAATGTAAAATCTCTTGGATCTAATTTCCCTTCATTTACATCAATTCTTGCACCAGATTCCAATTCATCAAGTTTTTGATTACTTAAAATACCATATTTAGGATCACTACTAACTTTAAAATAAACATCATCACCAGAGATATAAGCATTTCCATTATCAACAAGTCTTTGAATGAAATCTAAAATTGCTGGAATATTTTCAGTAACTTTAGGACGAATAACATCCATTTCGCAACCTACTTCTTCACAAGCTTTTAAAAACGCATCAATGTATCTTGCTGTAATTACATCTTCAGTTACGCCTTCTTTTAAAGCTGTTTTAATAATTTTATCATCAATATCAGTAAAATTAGAAGCGTAAGTAACTTTATAGCCAATATACTTAAAGAATCTTTTTACTGTATCAAAAAAGATAACTGGACGCGCATTACCAATATGCATATGATTATACACAGTAGGTCCACATACATACATAGAAATTTCATCTTCTTTAATTGGATTAAACTGTTCTAACTGATTAGTTAATGAATTATAAATTTTAATATTTTTACGATCAAACATATGTATCTCCTTATCTTTTTTAATAATCGACTTAAAATAACAAATTATTTAAAATTAAATAAGACCACAAACATTTGTTTGTGGTCTTAAATAACAATCGCATAAATAGCCAATAACGACTAACGCTTTGAGAATTGTGGTGAACGACGAGCTTTTTTAAGACCGTATTTCTTACGTTCAACAGAACGAGAATCACGAGTTAAGAAGCCAGCTTTCTT
>JAZOLP010000105.1:0-4321 GCA_045653225.1 Bacilli bacterium | reverse complement strand
TTTTGCTAAAGTAGTTTCAATACGACCATTTAAAATTAAATCTGTGATTAAGTCACGTAATAATGCTTTTCTTTGGAAGCTTTTACGACTTAAAGTACGATAGCCTAGTGCCATATTATTTCTCCTTTATTAATTTTCATCGTATGATGATTCTTCTTCATCATCTTCAAAATCATCATCATCAAATAATGATGTGCTGTTTTTTAAGTCTAAACCAATTTCACGAAGTTTTTGTACAACTTCTTTTAATGATTTACGACCTAAGTTACGAACTTTCATCATTTCTTCTTCTGTCTTTTGTGTTAATTCACCAACTGTGTTGATGTTAGCACGTTTAAGACAATTGTATGAACGAACTGAAAGATTTAGATCTTCAATCTTCCAATCAAGTTTTGTATTAGTTGATTTTTCTTCTTGTTGAACCATGTATTCTTTTTCTTGAATTAATGAATTTAAGTTAGAAATTACTGTGAAATGTTCATATAAGAACTTAGCAGCAAGTGCAACTGCATTTGTTGCAAGTACTGAACCATCTGTCCAAACTTCTAAAATTAATTGATCACAATCAAAATTATCTAAATAACGAGTCTTAGACACTTCATATTTACAACGTTCAACTGGTGTGAAGATTGAATCGATTGGTAAGAAACCATTGATACGACTATGAGCATCTTTACAGAATACTTTATTTTCATTAGCGCTAACATATCCTACACCATTTCTAACTAGTAAAACCATATTTAAAGATCCACCAGCAGATAGTGTACAAATTGGTTGATCACCATTAACAACTTTAATATCTTCTGTTGAAGTTAAATCAATCATTGATGCAGTAATAACTTTACTATAAACTAATTCTTCTTCAGCAACACCAGCTTTAATTTGAGCTTCAATTGTTGGAAGTTCAGCAGAAAGTTTTACTTCAAATGTTTTATCTTGATCACCGAAATCTCCGCTTTCATTTTTTTCAGCATTGATTGTAAAAATGATATTTTTGATATTAAGAATAATTTCAGTTACATCTTCTCTAATTCCATCTACTGCGCAGAATTCATGACTTACGCCATCAATTTGGATTGCAACAGCAGCAGCACCTGGTAAACTTGATAATAATACTCTTCTTAAAGAATTACCAAGAGTCATACCATAACCACGTTCAAGTGGAGTAACTTTTAATTTACAATAATAATTATCAATCATACCATCTTCTAATGGTACTAATTCAAGAGTTGGTTTAATAAATTCAATTCTTTTCATTCAATTTTCCTCCTTTAAAAAATGAACTACTAAATATTAATATAATATATTAAGTATCAAAATATCGTAGATATTATCCACGAGGTCTCTTTGGAGGACGACATCCATTGTGTGGAATTGGTGTTACGTCTTGGATTGAGATGATTTGTAAGTGTGCAACTTGTAAGCTTCTGATTGCTGATTCACGACCAGGACCTGGACCTTTTACAACAACTTCAACCTTTTGCATACCATTATCAACTGCAGCTTTAGCAGCAGCTTCAGCAGCCATTTGTGCAGCGAATGGTGTAGATTTTTTAGAACCTTTGAAACCTACTGCACCAGCACTTGACCAAGAAACTACATTTCCTTGAGGATCAGTGATTGTTACAATTGTGTTATTATATGTTGAATGAATATGTGCAACACCTAATGGAATATTCTTCTTATTTCTACGTTTACGTACAACTTTAGCCATTATTTGTTACCTCCTATTTCTTCTTGTTAGCTACTGTCTTAGCAGGACCTTTACGAGTACGAGCATTAGTTCTAGTTCTTTGACCACGAACTGGTAACCCTTTACGATGACGAAGTCCTCTATAGCTTCCAATTTCCATTAATCTTTTGATATCCATTGCTACATCACGACGAAGATCACCTTCTGTCTTATAGTTAGCAACGATTTGACGAATTGTTGTTAATTCGCTTTCTGATAAATTTTTTACTCTTGTTAGTGGATCGATTCCAGCTTCAGCTAAAATTTTAGCAGCAGTTGGTCTACCGATACCATAAATATATGTTAACGAAATTCCAATATTTTTTTCATTTGGAATATCTACACCTGCAATACGTGCCATATTTTATTAGCCTCCTCTTAGCCTTGTCTTTGTTTGTGTTTAGGGTAAGCAGAGCAAATTACCATAACACGACCATGTCTTCTAATTACTTTACATTTATCACAAATAGGTTTTACTGATGGTCTAACCTTCATGTGTGTTACCTCCTAAATTTTACAAGTTTTACTTGTATGCTTTGCATTTTTTATATTTTATTTTATTACTTAAAACGATAAGTAATACGTCCACGTGTTAAATCGTATGGCGATATTTCAACAGTCACTTTATCACCTGGTAAAATGCGGATCGTATGCATACGTATTTTACCAGAAACGTGGGCTGTAATAATTTGTCCATTGGCTGTTAGTTTTACTTTAAATACTGTATTTGGTAAAACTTCAACGACTGTTCCTTCCATTTCGAAAACATCATTTTTCGACATTTAATTGTTCTCCTTTGTATCTTTAGTTAAAATTTCATAACCTTCTTCTGTAATAACGATCGTTTCTTCGTAATGCGCAGAAGGTAATTTATCGATAGTTATAACTGTCCAATTATCTGCGAGTACTTTTACAAATCTTTTCCCCATTGTAATCATTGGTTCAATTGCAAGTGTCATTCCAGGTTTTAATATTGGACCTTTACCAGCATCACCAAAGTTAGGGATCATTGGATCTTCGTGTAAGGCTTGACCTACACCATGACCAGTATATTCTTCGACAACATCATAGCCAAATGATTTGGCATAAGTTTCAATTTCATGTGAAATATCAGATAATCTATTTCCAGGTTTTGCATATTTTAAACCTTCAAATAGTGATTGTCTTGTAACTTCAATAAGTTTTAACTTTTCAGCACTAACATTTCCAACAGGGATTGTTCTTGCTGCATCTCCGTGATACCCTTTATATTGAGCACCTATATCAATGGAAATAATATCACCATCTTTTAGTTTAATATTACGACTTGGAATTCCATGAATTACTACTTCATTTATTGAAGCGCATATTGAGTTTGGAAATCCATTATAATTTAAGAATGAAGGAATTGCCCCATTACTTGTAATTACATCATATGCAATTTTATCAAGTTCATAAGTTGAAATACCAGGTTTAATCGCATCTTTAACTGCTTGGTGAGCAAGTTCTACAATTCTTCCTGCTTCTTTCATAATGGCAATCTCACGTTTACTTTTTAGTGTGAGCATTTAGCCTCCACAGCTTTAACAATATCATTAATAGCGTCTTCAATTGATTGATTAGAATTTATATTAATAATTTTGTCTAAACTTTCATAATATTCAACTAAAGGTTTTGTTTGTTCATTATAAACTGCTAAACGAACCTTTACAGTTTCTTCGTTATCATCTGCTCTTGTGTATAATGGACTATTACATAAATCACAAACACCTTCTTTTTTAGGTGGGATTGTAACTATATTATAACCAGCTCCACAATTTGAGCATAATCTTCTGTTAACAATTCTAGTAATAATTTCTTCATCTGCAACATTTAAGTTAATAACTGCGTCTAAATTAATGTTTAATTCATTTAAAATCTCTGTAAAAGCTTTTGCTTGAATTAAGTTTCTTGGATACCCATCAAGTAGGAATCCATTTTTACAATCTTCAAGTTGAAGTCTTTGTTTAACAAGTTCATTTGTGATTTCATCTGGAACAAAGTTTCCTTTGTCAATTAAGCTTTGTGCTAATTTTCCAAGTTCTGTTCCGTCACTTATAGCTTTACGAAACATTTCTCCGGTTGAGATATGAGGGACAGCAAAAATTTCTTTAAGCATTTTTGCATATGTCCCTTTTCCAGAGCCTGGAGCACCCATTATTATTAAGTGCATAATCTCACCTACTTTTTTTTACATAAAGCCGTGGTATTCTTTTGATTGAGAAGCTGTCTTGATTTGTTTATAAGTCTCAATCGCAACACCAACAACGATCATTAATGATGTACCACCAATTTGTACTGAGGCTGGTAAATCAGTAAAGATTAAACCTACTAACATTGGAAGTGATGCAAGAACTGTTAAGTATGTTGCACCTAGTAGTGTAATCTTGAATAATACTTTTGAAATATATTGAGCAGTAGCTTCACCAGGTTTTACACCAGGAATGTAAGCATTTTGCTTTTTCAAATTTTCCGCAATCTTGACAGGATTAATTTGCATGAATGAGTAGAAGAAACTAAATACGAAGATTAAGATTACGTAGATAGCAAAACCAATTGGTTTTTGATAAC
>JAZOLP010000104.1:0-2244 GCA_045653225.1 Bacilli bacterium | reverse complement strand
TTATATGTTTTTCAATTTTAGTTTTGTATTCAGCTAATAAATTATTAATGTGGGAGATTTTATTGATTAATCTTTGGCGGTAATTAATTATATCAAAATTATTTATATTATGTTTACTTAACCAATCATATTGATACGTTTGCTTATACGCATAATCATAAGTTGTATTGTAATAGGTAAGACGACTAGTAATTTCTTCGTATTCCTGAATAATTTCCATATTCGCTTTAATTTTTTCTTCTAATTCTTTTATTAGGCCTCCCTTTTTCACGTTCTAAAGCAAATCGTTTTTGACGATCGGCAAGTGGCTCGATTTCATCAAACATATCAACAATATTTTCAGTTTCATCAATCCAAACTAATTCAGAACTACGGATAGCTGGTGGATTAGATTGAGTTAAAAACTCAAGTTCATTTAATTGTTGTGGTTGTTGTTGTTGTTGAACTGGTGGTTGAACAGATGGTTGTTGTTGTTGATTAACTGGTGGTGGAATATTTTCTTTGTTAGCTTCATTATCATCATCATTTTCTAAACCAGCACGTTCTTGTGGTTCAATGACATTTTTATAAAACCAAGTAGTTTTAGGATCAAATTCAATATAATTACAGAAACCACCAATAGTATGACGATCTGGCTTTTCAAATAAACTACGTTTTCCAATATTAACATAAACCATATTTTTTTGAATATAACGTTGAGCTGATTCAGATTGAAAAGTTTCATGAATATCAAAATTATTTAACCAAATTAATGGTTTGCCATTGATAATATCTTCTTTAGGACGATACTTATCGGTGATAGTGATAGCATCTTGAGCACCAAACCAAGGTTTATACCAACTAAAATTTAAACCTTTACCTTCATCTTGAGCATCCATATCATCCATAATGGTGTAAGGTGGTAAATATTCCCAATTATCCGAATTCCAAATATTTTTAAAGTATGTAAAATCACCAATAAGTGACATAAGACTTGTTTTACCAGTTCTAGATTCTCCGATTAAAATAAGACCTTTAGGACGGTGTTCACAAGCTTCTTTGTTTCCAGTGGTCCAATTCATTACCCAGGTATCGAGCCACTTGATATAATCGTATAATTCTCTTGGTAACCAAAATTTAAAATTGTAATTACGGGTAGGTTTAGCTAACGGTTTATTTTTAAATAAATCATTCAATAATTTATTATAATTTAAATAATTGGTAGCATAAATAAACCACCAGTTTTCATTTTCTTTTATTTTTTTTAATACTTCATTCTTGGTAATTCCTTTATTTTCATATATTGTTTTACGAATAAATTGACAAAGTTCCCAAACTGGAGAAGAGGGTTCCTCATCATTAGAACTACCTTTTTTACCATTTTTTCTACCATTACGTTTTTGTTTTTTATGTTTACGCTCTAAACTAGCTTTATATTTTTTAAGCAAGATAATAAGTTCATCAACACTCTTAACATTTAATTCAGCAAGCACTCTTTCTTCAATCAAGGCTTTAGCACGTTCACATAATTCATCACGGTTATCTTCCAGGTACTTTAGTTCTTCATCGACATTAAAGTTGGTACTTATAATCAATTTTTGTTTAAGGACATATTTCAGCATAAAATATTTATCACCCCATTCTTTTTTTAATTGTAAATTTGGGTGTGCTTTATTTAATACTTCATAGCTTACATATTTTTCTTTATTCTTAGCAACAAAATCATCCAATTTCGCGACCATTTCTTCACCATTATCCCAGCTTAGCTGGCATTCCATTTCATAGAGAGTTTTATACTCTCTTGTCTTATCCGGATGGATAAGGCATACCATAGGTTCAGGTAATGTAATATCGAAATAACTAGTATTTCTAATGTTCTTGCCTTTAGGATCATCCCAATAAAGATGATAGTGTGTACGTTGAATATCTTCATCAGGGTCTTCTTGAGCAATAACGACTTTAGTAGTATCAGTAGTTATCGATCTAAATTTATCGATAATTAATTCAATAGTCAACAGTTTGTTATAATCACTTGGGTAAGTGATAATCGCAGTGTTAAACTTAATCTGTTTTGACATGGTCAAACAAAAAGGTGCTACTCAATTTTCACAAATTGTATAATATTAATGTTATATTTGTGAAAATCTAGTAGCAGTTATTTCTCTATTTATATAGAGAAATATCCATTAATTAACGTTAGTTAATTAATATTTATCTATCCGTTCATTTATTTAATAAATGAAAAATTTCAGTAGAAATTTGTCG
>JAZOLP010000103.1:0-1910 GCA_045653225.1 Bacilli bacterium | reverse complement strand
CTCTCTACGAGTTCGGTGGTTCGAATCCACTCCCTTCCACCATCTTTTTATAGGGCTATAGCCAAGCGGTAAGGCAACGGACTTTGACTCCGTCATTCGTTGGTTCGAATCCACCTAGCCCTACCATTTTTTTATCTACTTAATGAAGCTTCCTAATTGGAAGTATTTTTTTATTTAAAACAAAAAGAGTTAGTAACACTACTAACTCTTATTTTTATATTAAATAGGCAAATACAATTAACGTTATACCATAATATATTACAATAGCCATTATATCATTAATACTAGTAATAAACGGTCCACTCGCAACAGCAGGGTCAATATTACACTTTTGTAAAATAATTGGAATAAGTGTACCGATTAATCCAGATATTAACATTGTTATAAGTAAACTAGATGATACAACACCAGATGTCTTGAAAATATCTAAATAGTTAAATCCAATAGATGGATCTATAACTGTTTTTGATAAACTTAAATATAAAGATACAACTACAAATGATAATAAACCAATTAATAATCCATTAAAGAATGCTATTCTTATTTCCTTAAATACTAACCTAAATACTTCTTTTCTGGAAATTTCTTCATCTGTAATTGCACGAATAGTTACAGCTAAACTCTGTGTTCCTACATTACCACCCATTCCAAGAATCATAGATTGGAAAAATACGATTGCTGGAACTGCAACAATTGCTGACTCAAACACTCTCATAACTAAAGAAATAATTAAGCCTAATATTAATAAAGCACAAAGCCAAGGGATACGTTTTTTTACAGATTTAAACGTTGATTCTTCTAATTCTTCTTCACTAGTTAAACCGGCTAATTTAGCATAGTCATCATTAAGTTCATCTCCAATAACTTCTAATAAGTCATTAGTTGTAACAACACCTAATAATTTGTTTTGTTCATTAACAATTGGAATTGAGTCAATTTCATAGTCTTTTACTAAAATTAAAGCATCATTTAAATTTGTCTTGTCAATAATGGATGGATACGCTTTTTTAATAATATCTTCTAAATTATCTATAGCTCTTGCTTTAATCAAATCTTTTAATTCAACAGCACCATATAGTGTTTCATCTTCATTTACAACATAAATAATTGTAAAGTTATCATTAGTAGAAGCTTCTTCTACTACGGTTTTCATAGCTTTTTTAATTGTGTAATCTTTTTTAATTGTAATATAGTTATTTGTCATGTAACCAGCAATTACATCGTCATCATAACTTTCTAGAAGTTCAATATCTTGAACTACTTCTTCATCAATTAATTCTAAGATTTCATTTCTATCTTCTTCTTCTAATTCTTCTAAGACTTCTAATGCGTCGTCTGAGTCCATTAACTCAATTAAGTCTGCGGCAGTTTCTGCTTCTAAGTCTTCAATATATTCTTTAACATCATCAAGATAAGTAAATATTTCTGATAATTCTTGTTCATTAAAAGCTTCGTAAATTTTATTTAGTTCTTCTTCACTTAAAAATTCAAAACATCGTGCAATATCATTTTTATGATAGCTATATAATAACTCATGTAGGGTATTTAAATCTGTTGTTTCTTTGATTATTTTTATTATTTCTTGTAAAATTTCATCCATGATTTATACCTCTCTTTTTTTAAATTAATATATTCCTAATTCCTCAGCTATCATCGCAAATACAGCATAAACTGGTTGATATTTATGTTTTTTGGGTAAAACTGTTTCTAAAATATCTTCTACCTCTGCAACAGTATTTCCATCAATTTCTTTTAAATTTAATAATGTTTCTTCAATTAATCTACCAGCTTTATCTAACATTTCACTTCTTTCATCAGTTAAACGTTCATCACTTAATAAATAACCTTTAATATCATCTAACATTATTGAATAGATAATTAATGTACTATATTTATTGAATAAAATAATA
>JAZOLP010000102.1:0-3392 GCA_045653225.1 Bacilli bacterium | reverse complement strand
ATGTGTTTGTAGATATATGTGAAGATGTTATTTTACATAAAAACTTTGGAGGGATATATTGTTTAAATTATAAAAAAAGTTATTATTTTTATTTTTTGGTTGTAAAAATGTTTGTTATTATATGAATACTACTAATATTCTTCCACCACCCCTTGGTGAAGAAGAAGAATATAAAATGTTAATGAGATTACAAAATAAAGATATGGACGCAAGAAACACATTAATTATTCATAATTTAAGATTAGTGGTATTTATCTCTAAAAAGTTTGAATCTACTAAAATACCTCTTGATGATTTAGTAAGTATAGGTACTATTGGTTTAATTAAAGGTATTGAAACATTTAAGGTGGATAAAAATATTAAACTTGCAACATACGCATCTCGTTGTATAGAAAATGAAATCTTAATGTATTTAAGAAAAACACAAAAATCAAGAAATGATTGTTCGTTAGATGAAGTTCTGAGTATTGATTCAGATGGTAACGAAATGGTACTTGCTGATATTTTAGCATCTAATGATGAATCTAGTTTAAGTAAGTTAACTCATGATGAAGATATTGATAATTTGTATTACGCAATTAATAAACTTTCAAAAAGAGAAAAAGAAATTATTATAAAAAGATATGGTTTATTTGGTGAAGTTGAACTTACTCAAAAAGAAGTTGCGGATATGCTTGGGATTAGTCAGTCATATATTTCAAGACTTGAAAAAAGAATATTAGAAAAAATGAGAAATATTATTGAAGAAAGAATAAAGGTTGCATAAATATATATATTTTACAGCATAATTATTATGGAGGGATAATTATGCGAAATAAAGTTGAGATTACAGGAATTAATACATCTAATTTAAAAACTATTCCAAATAGTGAAATGATGGAATTAATTAAAAAGAGTCAAAATGGTGATAAAGAATCACGTGATATATTAGTAGAGGGAAATTTAAAACTTGTTTTAAGTGTAATTAAAAGATTTAATAATCGTGGTGAAAATTTAGATGATTTATTTCAAATTGGAGTAATTGGTCTATTAAAAGCAATTGATAATTTTGATTTTACACATGGGGTTAAGTTTTCAACTTACGCAGTGCCGATGATAATAGGGGAAATTAGAAGATATTTAAGAGATAATTCAAAACTAAGAATACCTAGAAGTCTAAAAGATATTGCCTATAAAACTTTAAAATTTAAAGAAGAATATATTAAAACTTATACTAAAGAACCAGACATAGATATTATTGCAAAACATTTAAATGTTGAAGAAATTGATATTATTATGGCACTTGAAGCAATGCAAGATCCGGTATCAATTTATACACCAATATATTCTAGTGGTACAGATGAGATATATTTAATGGACCAAATAGAAAGTGAAGAATATGATGAAAATAAAAGAATTAATAATTTAATTATTGAAGAAGGAATAAATAGACTTCCTGAAAGACTAAAAAATATAATATTTGAACGTTATTATGAAAATAAAACTCAAGTAGAAATATCAGAAGAACTAGGTATTTCTCAAGCTCAAGTATCACGTCTTGAAAAGCAAGCTTTAAAAGAGATTTTAAACGGTAAATAAATGTACATAAAAATAGCTTTACTTTTTTTTAATTTTTTGTTATACTTTTATTAAGAAAGAGGTGCTTTTATGATTAATATTAAAGATGCATTAAAAGACTTTAATTTGCTTATAGATTGTTGTATAAAAGATAATAATGTTATTACTATTAATACTGAAGATGGGAATGTTGTTATGCTAACGGAAGATAATTATAATAATCTTATCGAATCGCTTAGTTTATATACTAACACTAAAATTTTTAAAAGTATTTGTGAAGGTGTAAATACCTGTATAGAAAATTGTGAGAAGGTAAATTGGAAATAAAAATATAAAGTATTGTTATTTAAAACAATACTTTTTTTTGATATAATATATTTATGTTATTTAAAAATATTTAGGAGTTATTAATGACTTGGGATGATTTTATTAAAATAGAAGAAACTAAAGAGTATTATCAAAATCTTATGAATTTTATCTATGATGAATATAATAATAAAGTTATTTATCCAGAATATAATAAGATTTATGCAGCTTTAAATTTAACACCACTTGATAAAGTAAAAGTTGTGATTATTGGACAAGACCCATATCATACCCCTGGTTTTGCAAATGGTCTTGCGTTTAGTGTTAATGATAAAGTAGAACTTCCTAAAAGTTTAATTAATATTTTTAAAGAGATTAATAATGAATTAGGATTATTAATGCCAACAACTGGAAACTTACAGAAATGGGCGGAAAATGGGGTTCTATTACTTAATAGAATACTTACTGTAGAAAAAGGTAAACCACTTTCTCATCAAAATATTGGATGGGAAATATTTACTAATAATATCTTAAAATTACTAAATATTCAAGATCAAAAGATTGTTTTCTTACTATTTGGTAAGGTTGCAGAAAGCTTAAAAGTATATTTAAATAACCCTAATCATTTAGTACTTATTACTTCACATCCATCACCACTTGGTGCATATCGTGGTTTTTTCGGCAGTGGAGTTTTTAAAAAAACGATTGAATATTTAGATGAAACTAGTGAATTTTGGAGAGTTTAACATGAAGAAAAAATTAATTACTAGAATTTGTGTATGTGCAATACTTTCTGCACTTTACTTTGTGCTTGATTTAATATCTATTAAAGCAGGACCATTTAAAATATCAGTATCAGGTCTTCCAATTATAATTGTCGCACTTGTATATGGACCAGTTGATGCATTAATTGTAGGTTTTACTGGAGCATTCTTAGGACAATTAATGTCTTATGGATTTACACCAACAACAATCCTTTGGTGTTTACCTGCTTTAGCACGTGGTTTATTTGTAGGATTATTTACTAAAAAGTTAAATCCAAAAGAAGAACCAATTAAATTAATTATAATAATTGTTATTAGTAGCTTGCTTGTTACAACAATTAATACTGTAGTAATGTATATCGATAGTAAGTTATATGATTACTATTCTTATGCATATATCTTTGGAGCACTATTTACTAGATATGTAACAGGTGTTGTTACAGCAATCATCTATAGTGTACTTACACCAGTAATCTATGAACCAGTATCAAAAATCTTACATGTTAAAAAAGATTCAAATAAAAATGAAAAAAGATCATTTAATGAAGCATTTAACTTTTTATCATTTATCTTTGGTATATTATCACTTGCTACTTGTTTAGTATTCTCTATTTCATTTATAGCAGGATTACTTGGATTAATTTGTGCTATATCAACAAAACAGTTAAAGAACAACAAAGGAATGAAATACTCAATTTATGGTTTAATAGTTTCTATATCTATTCTTATAGCTAAATTCTTAATTGGATTAATGGCTAATGGATT